>DUEF01000282.1 GCA_011176555.1 Caldilineae bacterium | reverse complement strand
GTAGCGGATCTTCTTCGCCCAGGTGTGGGCCATAACTGCTGATTTTGGCCCGTACGCCCGTTTTGCACACGCCCAGTTTGCCCGCGCGTCGGTCAACAGGGCAATGCCAGGCGCAGACATCGCAGCGGGAAAGCAAATCGTAAGCTTGTTCCATCCTGCGCCCGAACTCGCCGCTGTGCAAAAGGTATACGTAAGCCGGAGTGAATTCAGTCATAGAATCAACGCTCCTGCTGAAGATTGTAACAGGTCTCGCCTTACGATTCAAGAGGAAAAGATCGGGGTTTAGAACCTCTGGAGGCCCCCAAAGCGGCAGTTTGGGGCTGATGAACGATGTTGACGCAATTTCAAGCGAACAAGATACCTTACCAGAACAAAAAGTGATTGACTTTTTAGAGATTTAGTGTATCATAGTATTAAAGTGAGCCTTGTTCACAATTTTTTCATTCATAGGAGGGAAATACCATATGCTTAGCGCTATTGTTTCATTCGCTGTTGTCCTCGTAGTCTCCGCTCTTGTCCTCTGGATCGTCAGCAAACTCAACCTTGGCCTTTCAGTGGATAGCTTTATGACCGCGATCCTGGCTGCCCTTGTGATTGCCATCGTCACCGCCATCGTTCTGTGGCTGCTGGGTCTTTTCGGCATCACCCTTGGAGGCGGATGGCTTGGCGCCATCATCGCCCTGATTATCTCCGCCATTGTCCTGATGATCAGCGGCAGTTTTCTTTCCGGGATGCAAGTCGGCGGTTTCGGCGGGGCGTTTATCGCCGCCATCGCCATTGGTGTCGTGACCTGGATCGTCAACTGGCTCCTGGGTCTGGTCGGCATTACCCTTTAATCAACCTTTCACATCACCTTCTTGGCTCACTCAGGAGTGGAAGTTTGGCTAGCACTGGCCTGTTGACGCTCCGCTAAAAACATGGCCGCTGACGATTTCAGCGGCCATGTTTGTTTTTCCTCAAAACCTCACGATTCAGGCGTATGCTCCACAACAGGCATGCAAATGGTCAGCGCGACGGGAGTGGGGCGGGCCTGTAGGCAAGCGCAGTATGTAACTTGTACATTTTGAATGGGAAAACTGCGCTTGTTTGTGTGAACCGCCTTATTTTTACAAAAGTTCTTTGTTGGCGGTTCCGTAACATGACATTTATGTCGTCGTATCGATCCCTTTACCCCCGCACATGCGGGAATACGCGCTGCCGCAGCACATGGGCTGGTTGGGCGCCGACGATCTGATCCACTACTTTGCCATTGCGAAAGATGAGCAGAGTAGGGATGCTCATGACGCCGTAACGACCGGCGGTGCGCTGGTTTTCGTCCACGTTTAGCTTGCCCACAACCAGTTTGCCCGCGTATTCCTGGGCCAACGCTTCGACGGTGGGCGCGACCATGTGGCAAGGGCCGCACCATGGCGCCCAGAAGTCCACCAGCACCGGCAAATCACCATTGATCACTTGCGCGAAGTTGGCGTCGGTCAAGGTGATGGGTTTGCCGCTGCCGCGGGGAGGGCGTGCAGTCGGCGCGGGGCCAGGCGCAGCGGTCGGACGAGAAGCGCCGTCCGGGTGCAGAGCGATGCTGGGGCCGTTGGCGCGGGCCGGGCGCGGGCCGCCCATCGTCAGGTAATCACACCAACGCCGAAGATCCGCCTCGGATAGATTGCCATGCGTCGTCGCCTGAACGCTGCCGTCCCTGATAAATGCCAACCCTGGCAGGTGCGTGATCTCGAAACGTTTCACCAGGTCGGGTTCACTATCGGCATCGACTTTGGCGAAAAGTAGCTTGCCCGCGTATTGGCGAGCCAGTGTGTTCACGGTCGGATCGAATTGACGGCAGGGAGTGCAGTTGTTGCGCCAAAACACCAGCACAACCGGCAGTCCGGCGTTGAGCACGCGGTCGATGCTATGGGCGTTGGTGTGGATGGGGGCGTCAAAGGGCATGGCGGTTTCCTTGAAAAGTTTGCTGTATCGTGTAGAAGAAAATTATCCGCAGATTTCACGGATGAAGCAAAAATCTTTCCGATCTGCGAAATCTGCGGACAGTTTTGGGGTTCCGACCTGCACCGGTCAGGAGATGGTGTCCGATTCGCCTTCGATGACGTGACTGGAGTGTACGGTGATCTTGTGCGGTTTGGCCTCTTCAGTTTTGGGGATGTTGAGCCGCAACACGCCATTTTCGTAAGTGGCTTCGACCGCATCCACATCGACCGGAGCGGGTAGGGAGACGCTCCTGGCGAAGTTGCCGAATAGGCGCTCACGTAGATGATAACGAGCGTCTTCCATGTCCTTTTCGGCTTTGGTCTCGCCTTTGATGGTCAGCACATTGTCGGACAGGCTGATGTCCAATTCGTTGGGGTCGATGCCGGGAATAGCGGTTTCGATCACAAACTCCTCTGGCTTTTCAAGGACATCGAGCGCCAGGCTATATCCCTGGGGCTGGGGGCCAAAACCGACCGGCCAGGCCAGACTTTCTTCGAACATACGATCCATGGCGGAACGCCAGGCCGCCATCTCGCGGAAAGGATCCCATTGCATGAGCTGTGTCATCATCGTAACCTCCTGAATTGAGTCGAGAGATTGTCTGCAAAGGATGGATAAGCGCGCAGCGCTTTTCAAGCATACATTCATTATAGGCAACCAACGTTAGTCCCGCGTTAGAGCAATGTGTGCGAATTGTTAGCGCTGCCGTGGCGTTTCGTTGATGGCTGCCAACAGTTTTTTCGGTTGTCCGGCCCAAGCCGCTGGTTCCGTCCTGCCCGAGATGAGGTCTTGTAAAATGCGGTTGAATGTGGCGTTCACTGGTGTGGGGACGCCCAAGCGCGCACCATGCTGCGCCACCGCACCGTTGAGCCACCCCACTTCGGAGTGCGAGCGCCGTTGGGGATGCAGATCGTAGTAGAAGGAAGGCATTTTGCTGCCGCGTCCGCCCACGATGAAGCGCGCCAGAATGGGCCGGATGATGGCGAGCGGCAGACGCCGCACCAGAGGCGTGATAAGGGGGAGGGGATAACCGCCGAGCGCTACAGAGGGAACGCCCAGCGCCTGCATCACGGCCATCGCCTCTCGCCAGGCCAGCACTTCGAGATCACCTAACTCGGGCCGGGCGAAGATCTCGGCCGGGGTGTAGCCCAGGATGGCGGATTGAGCATTGGCCAGCATGTTCATCAGCAGCTTGGACCATTTCAACGCCCGGTAATCGCTGAAGATTTGGGCCTTGAAACCGGCGTTCGTCAACATGGCGGCGATGTCAGCGACCGAGCTACTGCGCGGGCCCGGGGCCAGGCCAAAACGGTAGGAGGAGCGAGCCACCTTGACATGGCCGGGGCCGAGTACCTCGACCGGCGTGGTCAGCGCCCCGGACAAGATCGGCGTTTTGGGCAGATGCTCGGCCAGTAGTTCTTCATTCCCCACCCCGTTTTGCACGGTGAGCACGGGCATGGCGGGTTGATTGACTTCCTGCAATTCCTGCGCCACGGAGGCGGTGTGATAGGCCTTGACCGCGACCAGGGCGAGATCGAAAGTCCGGCCATTCATCAGGGCGGCGGTGATGGAAGTCGCCACGTCCACGCGCTCGCTTTTCACCCCACCATCGTTCTCGACCAACCGTAAGCCTTGCTCGGCCAGCGTCGCGGCCAGGGGCGAGCGTTCCGCTATGGTGATTTCCTGGCCTGTGGATGCGAGCTTGACAGACAACATGCTGCCGATGGCGCCGCCGCCAATAACGAGAACCCGCATCATTACACTCAGACAGTGGGACTAGGAGAAGTTGATCCGGCGTTCGTTACCGGCGAAGAGCCGTTTGATATTGGGGCGCAGCGACCACGTAATCGCCAGCGCTACAATCACCCCAAAAAATAGATGGCCGAAGGGCGTATGCCACCCCACCAGATAAAACAGCACGAGCAACGCCAGGCCGCCGAGCCCGATCGTCAACGTCGCCACAGAAGCGTAGCGTACCACCAGCATCAGGATCACGAAAACCACGATCAGAATAAGCCCTGCCGTGGGATTGAGCGCCAGGAGCGCGCCTGCGCCGGTTGCGCCGCCCGCTCCGCCCCGGAAGCCGAGGAAGATCGACCAATTGTGGCCGATCACAGCGAAAGCGCCCGCCAGGGCTGGAGCCACGCCTGCGATCATGCCCAAATCATCCCCGAAGAGATAACGGGCCAGCAGCACCGCGGTAACGCCCTTGAAGACATCTAGCAGGCCGGAAAGGAGACCGTATTTCAGGCCCAAGGCGCGAAAGACGTTGGTTCCGCCTGTACGACCGCTGCCCGTTTGCGTGATATCGATTCCTCTGGCGCGGGCGATCATGTAGCCAAAGGGAATGCTGCCAATGAGATAGCCGAGAAGGATAGCAAGAAGATAGTAGAGCCAGGGCATGAGATGAGCACCTCTGTGTGTGTGGTATTGCCTCGGCGTGCTGCTTGTGTAGTAACAGCATGAACCGACGCTTATTTATTATAACCCCAAAGCGCTGATTTCGGTGCGTCGGGCAGTGCGCCAGGAGAAGCTGCGTACGATGTCGTAAAGCGCGTCGAGATGGTCGAGGGGAATACCCGGGGCCAGGCCGCCGGAGGTTCCAAAAATGGTGGGGGTTCCCACCAGTGGGTCGAGCAAGTCATGCAGGTGGGAACGCATGCTCGGCTTGTCTCGTGGCTGCGAGAGCCAGCCGATGTCCAGGTTTCCCCAGAGACAGAATTCGGGGTTGCTCCGCTCTCGGGCCAGCGCCAAAGACATGGCGGAATAAGAATCAAGGCATTGGACGCCGTTGATCCCGGTATTCAAGAGATCATCCCAGATCGGCCAGAGATTGCCGTCGGAATGGAAAATGACCGGCAGTTCCAGATCTTGAGCAGCCAGCGTCAGGAGCGTCAGGTAAGGGAAATAATGTTGGCGTAAGTGATCGGGGCGGATATAGGGCCCGCGTCGATAAGCGATGTCATCGCCGATGATGACGCCCTCGGCCCCCGCCTTTTTGACTGCGACCAGCAGTTCGCTCAGATCGACGATGGTGTCGGCCATCACGACCGGGATCTCCGGATCGTCCTGGCTGATGCGCATGATGGCGTCTTGCCAGGACCAGGCTTTGGCCAGAGCGCTGAAGGGGCCGTCGATCAGGGCGAAGACGAACAGATCACTTTCCTGTCGCCAGTAGTCTAGCCTGAAGAAAGCGTCATCGAAATCGGGCTGTTGGGGTGCGCCCCAACCATGAGAGAAGGAAACGACGACCAGGTCATGCCCCCAGCGTTCGAGCAGAGCCTGTTCGGCCGCCAGGGGGATTGAGGCGTTTGCGTCCAGGCCGATGATCTCCCGCACCAGATCGGGATCGATCACCAGTTCTCCGCACAATAGTCGCGAGGGCGTTTGTCCTATCAGTACGGATTGTACGAGGTCTCGGGGTGTAGCAGCATGTTCGGAAAGAGTCATGGTAAATCGTCCATCAGCATAGCGTTTGCAGATCATAACACAACTTCCCCCAAAATGGCCTACTGCCGTGCCTCAAAGACAAGTGGCGCGCAGGCTACGGCGGTTTTGTTGCGCCACGATGCTTTTTGGGGCCCTGGCCCGGTCAAATGATGAAGATGATGAACCTCAAGATATTCATAAAAACGTCATATTCGCTTCAACATACCGTCATAGAGTGGTGTTATCCTACAAGTGAATAGGGACGACACGGTCCCGTTTCAAGCACACACTTTTCAACGATTCTCACTCAATAGAGGTAAATGATTATGATGGCTTTTGGTTTTGGCGGTTTCGGCATGTTGTTCATGCTGCTTTTCTGGATTCTCGTTGCCGGCCTGGTTGTTTGGGCCCTGGCGCAGTTTTTGCCCGGCGTCACACAGCGAACGACTACCAGCGGCGCGATAACGTCTGGCTCCCGGCAAGACTCTGCTCTCGACGTTCTTCGCCAGCGCTATGCCCGCGGTGAACTCTCGAAGGCCGAGTATGACGACATGCGTCGCGAATTGGCGATATGAAGAAAATCAACCGCCGCAAGTTCCTGGGCTTCGGTGGCGCCGGATTGGCCGCCGTCGCCCTGGCAGCATGCGCTCCCCCGGCCCTTCGTCAAGCTCAGGACGCAGCTCTGCTCACCCCTGCATCTTCCGCTTCCGACCTGGATGACGGTCTCAACTCCACGCCTACCTCGAAACGGACGCCGACAACGGCTGCCGCCACCACGGGGAGCGATGC
>DUEF01000281.1 GCA_011176555.1 Caldilineae bacterium | reverse complement strand
TGTCATTGGCCGCGGCCGGGGCGACGATGAGGACGACATCATTCTCCTTGGCGATCTCTTGCAGCGAAGCTGTGGAGCCGGAAGAGACCGTGCCGACGAGGATATCCACATCTTCGACATCGATCAATTCACGGGCGAGGGTGGCGGTGGTTTCGGCGCTGCCGGCGTCGTCGCGCACAAGCACCTGGACTTCACAGCCTTCGATGTTATAAACGCCATCTACGCCCGGTGCGCCCGCAGCGTACTCCATGCCAAGTCGAAAACCGCGCTCAGCCATGGTGCCGTAGATAGCTAAGGGGCCTGTCAGATCGGTGATGAAACCAATCTTGATCGGTTTGTCACAGGAGAGACCAGCCGTGGCCGGTGGCTCCGCCGACGCTTCGGTGGCTTCAGGTTCCGCTGCCGGTGGCTCGGTCGGTTCAGGAGCCGGGGCTTCTGTTGGTTCAGGTTCTGGCGCTGATGTGGGTTCGGCCTTGTCACTGCCGCAAGCTACCAGCACGAGGGAGGCGATCAGCAGTACGAATAGGAAAAGATAGAGTTTCTTCATTCTCAGACTCCTTTTGGATGAGTGGGGGGATGGGTTGGCTGATGATTGGTAAGGTTGTAGGTTGGGGATTGGTGAACTGGCAGGTTGATGAGTGGGACTCATTTCCAGTGTACCAATTTACCGAATTACCTCGAACGCTAGCGCTCTGTGCTCGCTGCCAGAGCGTTCGATGAACGCAACCTGTACTTGAGAGCCTATCTTGATGTTCTGCGGTTGGGTGGCGTCGACGCCGATGATCTGGGCGCTGATGGCGGGGCCTTCCGCCAGTTGCACGATGCCGGCGAAGTAGGGATTTTTTACGCTGTAGCCTGCTTCCAGCATGACAGTGGGGGCGATGTGGATGGCGGTGAAAGCGATCAGCCTGCCCTGGCCACCCAACATCTCCGCGCTCATGTCCCCACTATGGCAATTGGGGCATAGCGGCCGGGGCGGCAAATACAACTCGCCACAATTGCGGCAGCGGGACCCCGGGAGCTTTTGTTCATCGAGATGTTGCTGGAAAAGGGTGTGGGTGAAGCGGTGCTCACTCATGGCTCAATTCCTCCGTTCGTAAACATGAACGACGGCGGTTTGGCCGGTGCCGCCAACGTTGTGGGTCAGGGCAATGTCGATGTCGCCCGCCACTTGCCTGGAGCCAGCCTCTCCTCGCATCTGATGCCAGATTTCAACCGCCTGACCGGCGCCGGAAGCGCCCACGGGATGACCTTTCGATTTCAAGCCGCCCGATGTGTTGATGGGACGGGGGCCATCGCGGCGGGTCAGGCCCTCTTCAACGGCGACATAGCCCCGCCCCGGCTCGAAAAAGCCCATATCTTCGGTGGCGATGATCTCGGCGATAGTGAAACAATCATGCACTTCGGCCACTTTGATGTCAGACGGAGTCACGCCCGCCATGTCGTAAGCCATACGACCAGCGCGACGCGCCGAACCGATAGTGGTCGGATCCGGACGATCATGTAGGGCGACATCGCTGGCCTGACCAGCGCCAATGATATGGATGGGATGGTCGGTGTAGCGATGAGCGATGTCGTCAGCCGCCAGCAGCACGGCCGCAGCGCCATCGGAAATGGGCGAGCAATCGAACAGGCGCAGGGGCCAGGCGATGACGAGATTGGCCCGGTCGTCGTGCAGAAAATCCATCTCATCCGACCAGGCGGGGATGGCCCGACCTTTTTGCTGCGCCCGCGCCTTTTTCTTGGCCATGATGTCAGCGATACGCATGCCGAACTGCGCTTTGGGATTGAGCGCGCCGTTGTCGTGGTTTTTGAGCCCCACCTGCATCAACGATTCGGGCGTAGCGCCGTAGCGGTGCATGTAAGCGGTGGCCATCGCCGCATAGAAACCGGGGAACGTGAACCCGGCCGGGATCTCGTAGAGCACATCCCCGGCCGTGGCCAGGGTGTCGGTCACCTCCTCGGTGGGCAGATTGCTCATCTTTTCGATACCGCCCACCAACACCACATCGGCCATGCCGGAAGCAATAGCGATAATGCCCTGGCGCAGAGCCACGCCGCTACTGGCGCAGGCATCTTCGATACGGGTGGCGGGAATCGGCGTCAGCCCCACCCAGTCGGCCATCAGGGGAGCTGTGTGCCCCTGGCCCTCGAACAGATCGCTGCTGTAATTGCCGATGTAGAGTATATCGATATCCTTCGGATCGAGTCCTTTATCCACCGATTGGCGCATATCCTGAAAGGCGTCGACAAAGAGATCGCGCGTGTCCAGATCTGGAAAAGAACCAAATCGGCTCATGCCAGCGCCGACCATGGCGACGCCTCGTCCAATTTTGCGATTAGTCATGGGTGGAACTCCAAAAGGATGGGATGAAATTCAAGAAGCCTTTAGCTATGCTAGAAATGCGTGGAACAACGCGTTAAACTCATCTGGTTTTTCGATATGCGGGCTATGCGCGGTGTCGACGATAACGTGTTCCTCGTAACTGCCGCCATTGGCCGCATACTGATCGAACACGGAGCGGGTCTGGCTGACCATCGGTTGGGGCGGATAGACATCATCACCGGGCCAGTCGGGAACAAGGTCAAGCTTGCCCAAAGCTCCGAAATCGAACATGGAGTTATCGGACACGATCATGTCGTCACTGCCGCGAACCCAGAGGATAGGCGGCTTGGGTTGCACAGCAATGAATTCGACGACATCACCAGCCACGTATTTGGGTGAGCCGGCGTTGATCGGGCCATACACGCCCGGCGCTACGCCCGGCCAGTTAGCCGAAGACGTGAAATCGCCGGGATACTTTTGCTCACCCATTTTTTCTTGCAAAGCCGCTGTCAAGAAATCCTCCTCGCGGGCGGCCTGGAAGGGCGGTTTGTAATAGAAGCCATTGATGACGTTACGTGGCGAATTTGGGTCGTCAGCGCTGCGATCCTGATCGATGATGCGTTTGACGAATTCGGGGTTGACTACGCCACCGCCGGACCCGGCGAAATCATCGTAGCAAGGTTGACCATCTGCGCCCTTGCTACCGCCGAAACCGTAGGGTGAAACCGGGCTGACCAGCGTCAGGGAGAGCACTTTGTCGGGGTGATCGATGAGGAAGCGGTAGAGGACGCCGCCGCCGAGCGACCACCCGACCAGATGCGCTTGCTCGATCTCCATTGCTGCGAACAAGCTAGTGAGGTCATCCGACCAGTCGCGCATGCCGCGGGTGGCGTCGATCAGTTTGTCCTCAGTCCAACCGTAGCCACGCAAATCAGGCGCTATGGCGCGGAACCCGTCAGGAAGCGCCAGCATCGTTTCTTCCCAGAAGAGTGAGGCGGAAAAGTTTCCGTGGAGAAAGACAACTGGCGCGCCGTCTGTGGGGCCGCTGGTGAGTACGTGGAAACGGATGCGGTCTGTGTCGACGAATTGGGAGGAGATACCGGGTAGGGTTGGAATTGTAATCATGTGAGTCACGTGGAGTGGAAAGGAGTATGGATTGAGAAGTGGTCGGTAAGCGGTAATCAGTATGCAGCATCGATCTATTCACTACTTGTCGTACGTCAGTTAATCACGGAACGATGTATTGACGTACGACAACTACTTACTGATTACTGTTACTGGTTACCATCATTTGCTCCCGCAGTTCCCGCTTCAAGATCTTACCCATGCTCGAAAGCGGCAGGGCGTCCATGAACTTGATGGATTTGGGAACCTTGTAGCGGGCGAGATTGTCGTACAGAAAAGCAAGCAGTTCATCTTCGGTGGTGGATGTGTCTGGCCTGAGAACAACGCAAGCCAGGCCCACTTGCCCCCACCGTTCGTCCGACACGCCGATCACGGCGCACATGTGCACGGCGGGATGTTTGTAGAGTGCGCTTTCGATTTCGACCGGATAGATATTTTCGCCGCCGGAAATGAACATATCCTTTTTACGATCCGTGACGTAGAAATACCAGTTCTCGTC
>DUEF01000280.1 GCA_011176555.1 Caldilineae bacterium | reverse complement strand
GGGGGCGGGCGTGGGGGTGGGGGTCGGTTCGAAAGGGTTGGGAATCAAACCTGGCTGGCGGAAAATCACAATCACGATAATAACCAACAACGCAACCACGAAAAGGATGCGTTTGCGTCGTTTATTCCGTTTGCGTTTGCGGCTATCGGTGATATACATCGTGGTTGTCTCTGAACAGTGGAAAATGCGCCGCGGCATTATAACACGATTGTGTTCCCCTGGCAGAAGCTGGATGCCTGCGCCATAGGAAGTTAAAAACGCCATGTCGAACAACCGTGAGACATCCCCCGAAGGCTGAACGCCCGCATCATCCATGGATTTTCCCTCCCTATTGGTCGTCGAAATGACGCGCTTTTTCAAGTCAGGCTGTGAGACAAATTGCCATTTCCGGCGAAAATGATAGATACTTGTCGAATGCACCGATTACTGCTGATCGTTTCCCTTGTCCTGGCCGGATGTTCGGTTCCTCCTACCGCATTACCTCCTGCGCCCGCCGCACTGCCTGCCACGACCGACACTCTGGCCCCGACCACGCCGCCTACGCCCATCGCGCCCGCAAAAAATACGTGGATTCCCCTATTTGCTGGCGCCGAAGTGCTGGAAACAGCCGACGGCTTCACGGCTGTGCGCCATTTCCCCACTGCTGTAGTCTACGAAAGCCACTTCGAGTCTGATCCCGAGCAAGGTAAGCAAATAAGCGAGTGGTTGGATGCAAGCGACCGAGCCCTGGTCGCCGTCAATTGTGGTTTCTACTGGGAAAAGAATAGCGCTTATCAGCATATGGGGCTGCTGATGGTCAATGGCGAAAACTGGTCGGAGTTACGCGCCAACTGGGGGGGCGTGCTCATCGTTCGCGAGGGGCAGGCGTTTATCGCGTCCCAACCGGAACGTTTGCTGGCTCCCGCCACGTTGGGTCTGCAGGGCTGGCCGATGTTGATGCAGAGCCGAATCGCCGTCTCGCAACTCGATGATCATGACCTGGCGCGGCGCACAGCGGTGGGCATCGATGGTCACGGGCGTCTGGTGTGGGTGGTGGCGACGGATGCGATCACCCTGGCGGCTTTCGCCCAGCGCCTGCTGAAGACCGATTTAGACCTGGTGACGGCAGTGAATCTGGATGGCGGCATATCGTCCGGGTTACGTTGGCGGGCCGGGGTGGAAGAAACACAAGTCGGGCCCAACAGCCTGCCCGTGCCTTGCGCGATTCGGTTTGGGCCGATCGCTTAGCCAACTTCAGCGACGAAGTAAGCGACTTTATAGCGGGAAAGTTTCCAAAAAAATTTGGGAAACGATAAACGAATGATCATCTGATGCGACAGGCCAAAACACTGGACATTGCTGCCAAAACATTGTATGATTGGAGCGTAAGCAGTCACCCAATCGTTTTGTGATTTGTCGACAAGCAAGGAGGTGAAAATCGAAATACCAATTCAAATCATTTTCGCAACCTGAGCCGAGTCATTGATTGCGTCTCGGCCAATCACCACTTTCTCGCAAGAAGACGATGTCGTCTTCGTTCAAAGCACAAGGAGTGACCCATGAAAAAGCGAAATTTGTTACTGATTATCGCACTTCTCAGCATTACGGTGTTGCTGCTGGCCGCATGTGGGGGCGAGCCAGAGTTGGGCACAGAGAAAAACCCCATCATCATGTCTTTCGTTCCCTCGGGCGACACCCAGGAAATCATTGCCAGTGGTGACGCCATTGCCGACGTGTTGCAAAAGGAGACGGGGTTGGTCATCGAGGCCAATGTCGGCACCGATTTTGCGGCCGTGCGCGAAGCCATGGGCGCGGGACAAGCGCATATCGGTTGGCTGAACACCTTCAACTACGTACTGGCCAACGAGAAATACGGCGTCGACGCCGCCCTGGTCACCGAGCGGTATGGCTCGACCAGTTACAAGGGCCAATTCAATGTCCTGGCCGACAGCGGCATCACGAGCCTGGAGGACCTGAAAGGCAAGGTGATTTGCTGGGTGGATCCCAACTCCACTTCCGGTTACATCATCCCCCGCATCATGCTCAAGGCCAATGGCATCGATCCGGATACGGACTTCGCCAATCAAATCGAGGCGGGTTCACATAACAACGTCATCACCCAAGTCTACAATGGCGAGTGCGACGTGGGAACCACCTATGCCGACGCCCGTAGTTCGGTCGAAGATGATTTGCCCGATGTGAAGGAAAAGGTCGCCGTCCTGGCCGTCACCTCCGACATCCCCAATGATGGCGTCTCCTTCATCAAAGATTTCCCGGCCGATAAGCGACAGAAGATCGTCGACGCCCTGCTGGCCTTTGCCGCCACCGAGGAAGGCCAAGAGGCGCTGAACAAGCTTTACTCCATCGCCGGCCTTCAGGCTGCCGACGATAGCTTCTACGATGCTTTCCGCGCCGATCTTAGCCGCGCCGGCATCAACATCGAAGACCTGGCCCAATAGTGAAGCAGTAGGCCGGGAAACCGGGAAAACCAGTAGGTCGGGGAGTAAGCGCCCTGGCCTACTGGTCTACCAATCAACAGGAGGCGTCCGTTGCTGCGCATAGAAAATCTCACCAAAGTCTTCCCTGATGGCACCGTCGCCCTAAAAAATGTCAGTTTCGATGTCCAGGATGGCGAATTCCTGGCGATTATTGGCCTGTCGGGCTCAGGAAAATCCACCCTGCTTCGTTGCATCAACCGCTTGATTGATCCCACCGAGGGGCGGATTTTGTGGGATGATCAGGACATTACGGCCGCTTCCGGCAAGGAATTGCGCGCCATCCGCCGCCAGATCGGCATGATTTTCCAGCAATTCAATCTGGTGAAACGCAGTACGGT
>DUEF01000028.1 GCA_011176555.1 Caldilineae bacterium | reverse complement strand
TCATCCCACCGCCCGCCGAGTCCGCGCCGGCGCCAGCGGCAGACTCGCTCCCACGCGATGCCACCAAGGAGAAAGGAGCATGAACGTTTTAGCGATGATTCTGGCAGGGGGTGCTGGCCCCAACCTCAGCGTGCTCACCGTCCAACGTTCTGAAGCGGCCATCCCCTTTGCCGGCAAGTACCGCGCTATCGATTTCCCCCTCTCTAACTGCGTCAATTCCGACATCTACAACGTGGCGGTGTTGACGCAATACATGCCTCGCTCCCTCAACGAACACATCCGCGCGGGCAAGCCATGGGATCTGGACAGAGCCGAGGGTGGGGTCAGGATGTTACAGCCCTACCAGAGCAGCGCCGAAGAAGCCGGCGCCTGGCAAGCCGGCTCCGCCGATGCTCTGCGCTTCAATCTGGATTACATCCGTGAGAATCAGGCGGATCTGGTCTTGATCCTTTCCGGCAACCACATTTACAAGATGAACTATCGCCTCATGCTGGATCTCCATCGTCAGCGCCGCGCGGATGTGACAGTGGCCGTACATGCGGTCAGCCCGCATCTGACCAACCGGTTTGGCATGGTGACCACCGATGCCAATGATCGCATCAGCCGTTTCGAGGAGAAACCCCGACGCACGCGAGCCACCTTGGGCAGCATGGGCGTTTATGTATTCAATCGTTCGATATTGGATGAATGGCTAAGCGGGCCGGGTAAAAAAGCCCAACACTTGGGCGGCGAAATCATTCCCAAGTTGATCCGACGCAAGCGCGTTTTCGCCTATGAATTCGAGGGGTATTGGACCAATGTGGGGTCAGTTCCTGCTTATTACGAAGCGAATATGGCTTTGTTGGCCGATATTCCAGCCTTGAATCTGTCCGATAAAGGCTGGACGATTCACACCCGCTCGGAGCAATACCCCCCCGTCTGGTTGGGGTCCGACGCTGTGGTTCATGGCAATTTGCTCAGCGATGGCGCACGCATCGAGGGTAAAGTGCGGCGCTCCATCATCGGCCCCGGTGTGGTCATCGGCCCCGACGCCGAAGTGCGCGACAGCATCATCATGAACGATACGGTTATCGGTGCGGGCGCGACAGTGCACAAAGCCATCATCGACAAGCGCGTTGACATCGGCGAGAACGCCCGCGTGGGTTTTGGTGACGATAACACGCCCAATGCCCCCCTACCGGAAGTCTTAAACACCGGCATCACGCTCGTGGGCAAGGGGGCGCGCGTGCCCGCGGGCCTTACGCTTGGGCGTAACGTGGTCGTGCACCCCGGCGCGCGGGAGGAGGATTTTGGTGGGGATGTGGAGAGCGGCGGGAGCGTGGGGTAGACGTTTTTGATGGATGGCCCTGATTGGGACGCGCACTTGACGTTTGCCGAGCGATTGAGCGCATAGCTGAGACCCATGCTTAAAATCCCTGAACGTCCGTAAATGGTCAACGATGGCAAAAGGTGGGGCGCTCCAGGCGGAAAGCCTTTGTTTGGGGGAAAACAACAGGCGGGATGAGTTGAATGGGGGAGTTCACAGGGTTGTGAAGCGACAAGAGCGGCGTTATAATCAAACTGCTGCAACCATGGGGCGGGAACCAATACCCAATATCCGATATCTATATCCTTTCAAACACGGCGCTGAATCGCCCACCACGAACAGACCATGACATCCCCCACCGAAGATTTTGTCCACTTACACGTTCATAGCGAATACTCTCTGCTCGATGGCCTGAGCAAGATATCAGATTTGATTGCTCGCACGTTGGAATTAGGGCAACCGGCCATAGCGCTCACCGATCACGGCAGTATGCACGGCACTATCGATTTTTACAATGCCGCCACCAAGGCGGGGGTCAAGCCGATCATCGGGGTCGAAGCCTACATGACCCGGTGGGGCAGACCGATGACAGGTCGGGATTCGCGAAAAGATCGGGAGCGGCATCATCTGCTGCTGTTGGCCCAGAATCAGACCGGTTACAAAAACCTGCTCAAGCTCGTATCGGAAGCGGAGTTGAACGGCTACTACTACCGTCCCCGCATCGACGCTGATTTGCTGGCCAAGTACAACGAGGGTCTGATCTGTTCGACCGGATGCCTGGCAGCGGAAGTGCCCTACTATCTCAGCGACGAGAAAAAGCCCGCCGATCCCAAAATGGCGTTGGAGCGCCTGCACTGGTATCTGGATGTCTTCGGTAGGGACCGTTTTTACATCGAATTGCAGGAACACGACATCCCTTCTTTGCATAAAATCAACAAAACCCTGCTGGAATGGGCGCAAAAATACGATGTGGGACTGATTGCCACCAACGACGTGCACTATGTGCGAGCGGAAGACGCCTCACCACACGATATTCTCTTATGCGTGCAGACCAGCAGCACCCTCGATGCAAAAGATCGCATGCGCATGTCGGATGGCAGCTACTATCTCAAGTCGCGAGCCGAGATGGAAGCGGCTTTCCGACCTTTTGCCGATCTCCCGTCCAGCGCCTTCACCAACACCGTCAAGATAGCCGAGATGTGCAACGTCGATCTCTCGCCCACCGGCTACCATCTCCCCCATTTCCCGGTTCCCGATGGCTACAACGCCGAAACCTATTTACGCTATCTTACTGAAAAGGGATTGAAAAAACGCTATGGTCCGCGCGCTCAGAATCCAGACATCCAAGCGCGCAAGGAACACGAACTCAAGATCATCCATCAGATGGGCTTCGACACCTACTATCTCATCGTGTGGGATTTATGCGAATATGCGCGCAAACGCAACATCTGGTGGAATGTGCGTGGATCAGGCGCTGGTTCGTTGGTGGCTTATGCTGTCGGCATCACCCACCTGGATCCCCTCCCCCACAACCTGATTTTCGAGCGTTTTCTCAATCCCGGCCGTGTGAGTATGCCCGACTTCGATCTGGATTATCCCGACGACCAGCGGGATCAGATGATCGAATACACCATCCAAAAATATGGCGGCGATCAGGTGGCGCAAATCGTGGTGTTCGGAACCATGAAATCGCGGGGGAGCGTACGCGATGTGGCCCGGGTGATGGATATCCCCTTGGAGGAAGTGGACAAAATCGCTAAACTCATCCCTGGCGGTCCTAAAGCCACCATCGCCCAAGGCCTGGAAAACGTGACCGAGCTCCGCCAAGTTTATGAGAAGGATCGCCAAATGAGGGAACTGATCGACGCGGCGCAAAAGCTGGAAGGCGTCGCCCGGCATGTCAGCATCCACCCCGCCGCCGTGATCGTGGCCGATAAACCGCTCGTGAACTACACGCCTTTGCGCCGTTCTCCATCCAAAGGCGTACGCGATTACATCACCCAGTACACTTACCCGGTGTTGGAATCGCTGGGGCTACTCAAGTTGGATTTCCTGGGGCTTTCCACCTTGACCATCATGCGCGTGGCGGCCGATCTCATCCAAAAACGACACGGCGTCACGCTCCACCTCGACAATATCCCTACCGATGATCCACGCAGTTACGAATTGCTAGCTTCTGGTGAAGTGACAGGCTTATTTCAGGTGGAATCGGAGGGAATGCGACGCGTGTTGCGCAGCATGAAGCCCTCGCGATTCGAACACATCGTCGCCACGATTTCCCTCTACCGCCCAGGCCCCATGGATAATATCCCAGACTATGTGGATCGCATGCATGGTCGAAAACCGGTCGAATACATCCACCCGGCGCTTGAACCAATCTTGGCCGAGACATACGGCATCATCGTCTATCAAGAACAAATCATCCAGATCGCTTCACAATTGGCCGGTTACGCGCCCGGTGACGCAGACATGATCCGCAAAGCCGTGTCCAAAAAAATCGATGCGGAAATGAAGAGACACGAAATCCAGTTTATCGAAGGAGCCACAGCCAACAAGATTCCCCCCCAGAAAGCACAGGACATTTACGCCCAAATCATCTATTTCGCCAACTATGGGTTTAACAAAGCCCACGCCGCCGATTACGCCGTGATCACTGTGCAAACGGCCTACCTGAAGGCGTACTACCCGGTGGAGTACATGGCGGCGTTGCTCACGGTGGAGTTGGACAATCAGGAAAAGGTGACCAATTTCATCACCGAATGCCGCAGGATGGGCATCGCCGTACTGCCGCCCGACATCAACCAGTCGGATATGGCGTTCACGATTCAGGAAGGCGTGACCGATGCGAAAACGCGCACCTTTGGTCGCAGCAGTTTCGATTTCCGCGTGCCAGAAGGCGCCGCCATTCGTTTTGGCCTGGGTGCGGTCAAAAATGTGGGGCACGGCCCGGTGGAAGAGATCTTGCGAGCGCGGGAAGACGGCCCCTTCACCTCGCTGGAAGATTTCTGTGATCGCACAGATCTGAGGCAGGTGAACAAAAGGGCGTTGGAGTGTTTGATCAAGGTGGGGGCGTTCGATCAGTTCGGGGACAGAGAAAAGGTGTTGGCCGTGTTGGATCGCATGATGCAGCTTTCCAGCAGCGCCTGGGAAGCCAAGGACAGCGGCCAGTTGGGCCTTTTCGACCTGCTAGACATCCCCGCCCAGCAAACGACATCCGACCTGTTTTCACCTCCCCCCGCCTTCACGCCTGTTCCGACCAGAGAGCGCCTTGACTGGGAGAAAGAATTGCTGGGCGTTTACGTGTCCGAGCATCCCCTGGAGCGAGTCACGGCCAATTATCAACACGTCATCACTTGCATGAGCAACGAAGTCCCGCAGCGCGTGGGGCGACGGGTGACGTTGGCCGGCATGGTGGCTGGCGTGCGCACCATCTTCACCAAAAAAGGCGACCGCATGGCCTTCGTGACTCTGGAGGACTTGCAGGGTAGTTGCGATCTGACTATTTTCCCCAAAACCTTCACCCGCACGCCCGAGCATCTTTTGGAAGAGGGCAGTGTGGTGTTGGTGCGCGGCAAGGTGGAGCGCCGCGAGGATCGCATCAACATCCTCGTGGATGAGATCAGCGACAATTTCTCTTATGCTCAGGCCACGGACAAAGATGACCTTCCCGATTTCGCTGCACCGCCCCCGCCGCCCGCCTGGGTGGATGAAGAGACCGGGTATTCCGGCTTTATGGAGGGCGCGGCAACATACGATGATGAGCCGTGGACGCCGACGTACGGTGAAGCGGGGTCGACGCCCGCTCAGCCCGTATCGCCCGCTGCGCCACAGCCAGGAAATGACGCCAAGGAAACGGAAACACCCCGCCAGTTGCGCGTGCGCCTCCGACTGGGCGAGGATAGCGAGCAGAATAATCGCTTGTTGATCGAGGTGGTGACGTTGTTACGCAGCCACCCGGGTCAAGATCGTTTTTTGCTTGAGGTCAGCGACGCGCGGGGGGTCGTGGAAATCGATTTCCCGAATGACGTCACGCATTATTGCCCTGCGCTGGAGGAAGGGCTAGTGGCGCTGCTGGGAACCGGCTGTCTGGAAGTGACTGCACGCGAAGCGTGATGACGACGTAGTGCGTGTTGCGTATTGCGCGGTGTTAGTCAAACGCAATACGCAACACGGACCAACGTCCACAGCGCTTCATCTGCACCAGCTAACAATGACTAGATGATTTTCAACTCAGGTTCGGGCCGAAAACTGAGGATGCTGACCTGCGCGGCAAGTTGTTGGGCGATGCTGCGCATGGCCTGGGCGATCTCCGAATCGGGGTGGCTAACCACCACGGGCACGCCCTGATCACCGCCCACGCGGGCATTCTGATCGAGGGGCAAGCGGCCCAAGAAGGGAACGCCTAACTCCTGCGCGGCGCGCTCGGCCCCGCCATAACCGAAGATCTCGTAGCGCTGGCCCGTATCCGGGGCGATAAAGTAAGCCATGTTTTCGATGATGCCCAACACCGGCACTTGCAATTGCTGAAGAGCGGAGAGACCGCGGCGTGCATCAGCCAGGGCCACATCCTGCGGGGTGGAGACAATGACGCCGCCCGAGAGAGGCACCGATTGGGCGAGTGAGAGTTGAGCGTCGCCGGTTCCGGGTGGCAGATCGACGATCATGTAATCCACTTCGGCCCAGGCGACATCGGTGAACAACTGACGGATGGCGGAATGCAGCATGGGGCCGCGCCATAGGGCCGCCTGGCCCGGTTTGAGCATGAAGCCCATCGACATCAACTGCACGCCATAAGCCCGGGCGGGGACCAGTTTGTTGTTCTGGGGCGGCGGCATGCGCTCGACGCCCAGCATCTGGGGGATGTTGGGGCCGTAGATGTCGGCGTCTAGCACGCCCACATTGGCGCCAGTCTGGGCCAGGGCCACGGCCAGGTTGACGGCGACCGTGCTCTTGCCGACGCCGCCCTTGCCGCTGGCGACGGCGACGATGTTCTTGATGGGCAGATCGAGTCGCCCGGAAATGCGGTTATCCGCGCGGACATTGGCGTCGAAACGCACGTTGACGCTTTTGACGCCCGGCACCTGCATGACGGCGTCGCGCACGTCCTTTTCCATCTTGCCTTTGAGAGGGCACGCAGGCGTGGTCAGCATGATGGTCAGTCCGACATTGCCGTTACTGATTTCGAGATTATGAATCATGTTGAGCGTGACCAGGTCCTGGTGCAATTCCGGTTCCTGGACGGTGCTCAGGGCCGCCATGACGGCTTGTTCTGTAGGTTGGTTCGGCATTGGGATTCCTTTATGGGATGGGATTGATATTCGAGAAAACAATCGCTGCTTGGATGGTTTCGCGGCTCAACGAGGGATAGCTTTCGATAATGGCTTCTGCTGTTAGTCCTGCGTCAAGATTATCAAGGATAACTGCTATCGGGATACGTGTACCACGGATGCAGGGTTGTCCATGACAGATCATGGGATCAATCACGATAAAACTGCTTTGTGGATTCGTCGAAATCGTCTCCATTGGCGTTGGGCGTTTAACCGAAAGCTCTGAATAGAACGGCGGCGGAGACCAGCCGCCGGAGTGCAGGAGAGACGCGCGTGCTACTCACGTTTGCATATCCTGCACCACCAGCGCCGCCACTTTACGTCCGATCTCGACCGCGAAGTTCGTGCCCCGGTCCCAGGGATAAACCTGGCTCATGCTGGCGAAGTAGAGGCCGGGTACAGGGGTGCGGATGGGCGGGATGTTTTGTGAATGGTTGATGGGAGGCACGGGTTGAGCGTATTTGCTGCTAAAGAGCCAACTTTCCTTGACCCAACTGGGATCGAAGTCGGGGTTGAAACGTTTGAGTGAGGGCAAGAATCGTTCGAGCAGCTCCTCCTTGCTTAGATGAAAGTATTCGTGCTCAGGTTGCAAGTAATCGCCGCAGTAAATGATGTGATCACCACCAAAATGCTCGGGATCGACGTAGTTGGTATGCTCCACCATGGCCAGAAAGGGGAAACCGGCCTCTTTGGGTAGGTTATGCCAGTAGTATTGCGTCAGTTGGCGCTTGAGGCTGATGACCATCACCACAGCGCCCATCGATTTGAGTGCGCGCAAGTTGTCGGCGTACGAAGCGGGCAGGTCGGGTGCAAGACGAGCCATGAGCGCAGGAGAACTGGTTGAGATCACGGCGTCGAAGGTCTCAGTCCCGGCCATCGTCTCTATACTCAACTGGCCATCCTGGTCTCCGCTTATCTTCCTGATTCCGACCACCGCGCTGTTCAGGCGGATATCGACGCCATTCTCCCGCAAGACATCTGCCAGTTTGTCCAAAAATGTCTGGAAACCGCCAACAAATGTCCCCAGGCGGGTGGTGCGCGTCTTCAGCCTGGCCCAAAACCAGGCCATATTCACCACATCCAGATTCTCCTCGCCGAATTTGCCCACCAGCATGGGACGCCACAGGGCCGTGTAAATGTTCTCGCCCATGTACTTGCGCAGCCAGGCGTCGGCGGTCACCTTTTCCAACGGTTTCCACCAAGGCGTAAGACGAAGATAAAGTCCGGCGAAACCGAAACGCAAAAAATCGAAAACAGAATAATTCCGCAGCGTGAACTTAGCGGCTTCCGCTATCGAATCGAGTGGTTGGAATTGGCCATTGTGGTAGACGACGGTGTAAGGCCGCGGGAACAACACCTGCTCACGCCATCCCAACTCCTCGATAAATCCGAGCATGTGCTTATCGCTCTGAAACCAGTGATGGTAAAATTTTTCCAGCGTCCAATTCCAGTGCGGAGCCTTGAAGCCACTGGCCAAGCCGCCGACCTGAGGCTCTCTCTCGAGAATGGTCACCTCATATCCGATTTTGTTTAGATCGTAAGCTGCGGCCAGTCCGGCCATGCCAGCGCCGATGATCGCGATTCGTTTGGGCATATTTTTCTTGAAGGGAGATTGACAAAGATCAAAAACTAAAGGTTAATGACACGCCACACGCAGCAATCCTTAATCTTTAATCATTGATCTTTCAACGACTCCAGAATCTGAAAAATCTCTTCGACATCAGGAACCTGACCTATGTCGTGCACAACAGCATAGCGCACAATGCCCTCTTTGTCGATGATGAACGAAGCGCGCTCGCAATAACCCTCAGGGCGGAGCACGCCGTAAGCTTCGCTTACCTCCTTGCCAAAGAAATCGCTCAGCAAGGGGAATTCGAGTCCAAGTTCCGCGGCAAAGGCTCGATGCGAGTAAGGGCTATCGGTGCTGATCCCCAATACAATGGTTTCCAGTTCTGCAAATCTCGCCATCTGTTCCTGGAGACCCGGCAATTGTACAGAGCAGATGGGGCTAAAATCAAAGGGGTAGAAAGCTAAAAGGATGTGGAAGCGTTCTCGATAGTCCTGTAAATGGACGGCGTTGTCATCCAGTCCTGGCAATGTGAAGTCGGGAGCCTGCTGACCGACAGGGGGAAGCGTCATGGAAATCAGATGATGATACGGTCAGGTGGAGGCCCCTTGCCCGCGAGGTAGTTCTGGATGTCTTCCTGCGCCTGTTCGTACAGAGCGACGAGATCTTCGTCCTCGCCTTTGAACTGCATCACGTTTTGCTTGCCGCAGGCTTCGCAACCGCGCATGAATTTGTAGCTTCCGCTGTAACATTTAAGACAATTGTTCAAGCGGATCATGAGTAGGACGAAAGCCAGATTATCGGGATCGGTTTCAGATAGGCCGGACACACGATCCACCAGTTCGGCCCACAACGGGCCGCGAATGTCTCGTAACCGTTCGATCAGGGGGGAAGGGAACAGGATTTCAGCTTTTGGATACATAGCAATCTCGTAGACCGATAGACCAGGAAACCATCGCAAGCTCCGTAGTGGAATTGCACATCCTGATCTACCGATTTACTGGTTTACCGATCTACTGGCCCAAAATGTACGATTCCTCAGCGCCTAACAGCACGCAGCCGGTTTCCGCCTCGCTAATGCAGCGATCTTTGAAGGCTTGGGGATCGACTTCGATGTAAGGCCAGGTGCCGTAATGGCAGGGAAGCACGGTGGCGGGACGGATGAGCTCGACAGCTTTGAGGGCGTCGTCCGGCCCCATGGTGAAGTTGTCGCCGATGGGGAGAATGGCGACATCCACGTTGTCATCCGCCAACCATTTCATATCGTAGGTGAGGGCGGTGTCGCCGGCGTAGTAGATGGTAACGCCGTTGTTCAGCTTGAGCAAGAAGCCGCCGGGATTGCCGCCGTAGGCGCCATCGGGCAGGCCGGAACCGTGATGGGCGATGGTCATTTTGCAGCGACCAAAGGGGAATTGGTTGCCGCCGCCGATGTGCAAGGGATGGATGTTTTCCACACCTTGGGCGCCCAGCCAACCGATCACCTCGAAGTTGGCGATAACCAGGGCTCCAGTGCGCTTGGCGATGGCGACGGTGTCACCGACATGATCGCCATGTCCGTGCGATACCAGAATGAAGTCCGCTTCGACATCGTCGGCGCTGATCTTGGCCTGAGGATTATCCGTGAAGAAGGGGTCGATCAGGATTTTGACGCCATCGCTATCGATGGAGAAGGTGGAATGTCCGTGAAAGGTGATTGTAACAGGCATGAGACTGCTCCTTGCGGTGGATGCTGGGGATGAACAGCAGAGATCAAAAATTAAGGATTAAGGAAGCTCACCACTACGAAAGCATTGATCTTTGATCTTTAATCATTGACTTTTCTTTTTGGCTGCTGCCGCCGCTTTTCTTGCCGCCGCCTTTCGTTTACGTTCCGCCATGCGCGCCGCTTTCTCCGCTTTGGCTTTTTGTTCAGCTTCCCAGGCTTTGGGATACAGGGCGGCGTAGTAACTGGTGGGGACACTGAGCTCTTCGAGGTCAAGAATCAGGCCGGGGTAACGATCGTAGGTGGCGATCTCGTAATCGTGATTCATCTTGATGGAGTCAAAGGGGCAGAATTCCGCACAGAGCCCGCAGCTCATGCAAATACTGGCGTCGATAAAGAATTGGGTGGGACGCGGAACAGGCTTGCCTTCTTTATTCTGGTCGCGCACGATCCAAATGCACTGCGGCGGGCACACTTTGGCGCAGATGCCACAAGCGGTGCAGCGCTGCTCCCCGGTGTCCTCTTCGTAAACAAGCATGGGGATATAACGAAAGTTCTCGGGAAGCAGCCGTTTTTCTTCTGGATATTGGATTGTGAAGAGACCGTGCGAATCGAACGGCTGCTGCAGGATTTTACCCTGTGGCGTTTCGATGGCGTCTGTGTAGCGCGACGGCGTCTTGTGGAAATCGTCGACAAAAGTATCCACCGTACGCTTGAGGGTGGTGCCAAGACCTTTGATAATACCAGTTCCGAACATGCGCTGTGTTCCTGTTGGTCGTGATTGAGAAGAGGTGCGCGTCAGACCTAACGGTCGACTTCGCCCAAGATGATGTCGATAGCGCCCAAAATGGCGATGGCATCGGCGACTTTGTAGCCGATGGTCGTGGGAGCCAACGTGTTAAGGTTGATGTAGGACGGGGCCCTGACGTGATAGCGCCAGGGGTTGTCGGTTCCATCAGATACGACGTAGAATCCTAGCTCGCCCTTGGGGCCTTCGACCGCGCCGTAGGCTTCGCCCTTCTGCACGCGGGTCACATAAGCTGGTTTGCCGTTCTGGATGGGGCCTTCGGGGATCTGGTCGAGCGCCTGCTTGAGGATGCGAATCGACTGGCGGATTTCGCCCAAACGCACCAAGTAGCGAGCGTACACATCGCAACCATCGCTGGTGACGACATCGAAATCAAAACGGTCGTAGATGCTGTAGGGACGATGCTTGCGCAGGTCGTAGTTTACGCCTGAGCCTCGGAGCATGGGGCCGGTGGCGCTGAGGGCGATGGCGTCTTCGGCGGACATGTGACCCACACCGATGCACCGCGACATCAGGATCTCGCTGCCGGTCAGATAACGATCCATCTCGTCGGCTTTCTTGTCGAGACGATTGAAAACGATGTCTCGGGCCCGGGTCAGCCATTCCTCATCGACATCGCGGGAGACGCCGCCAAAACGCATGTAGTTGCACATCATGCGGCTGCCCGACGCCGCCTCAAACAAATCGAGAATCAATTCTCGCTCTTCGATGTTGTAGAGCGCGGGTGTGTAGAATGCGCCTAAATCGTTGAGCAAGAAGCCGATGGTCCAAAAATGGTTGGCGATACGGGTGAATTCAGCCATGATCACGCGCAAATATTCAGCGCGCTCCGGCGGTTTCCCTTTGGCTCCCATCAACTTCTCGACAGCCAGCACGTAGCCGAAGTTGTTCGACATGCTGGCCAGGTAGTCCAGGCGGTCGGTGTAGGGGATGTTTGCGAGCCAGGTGTTGCGCTCACCGATTTTTTCGTGATTGCGGTGCAGATATCCGCATTCCGGCTCCAGACCAACGACTGTTTCGCCGTCCAGAGCGACGACCATGCGGAAGACGCCATGGGTGGAGGGGTGTTGCGGCCCCATATTGACGACGATGC
>DUEF01000279.1 GCA_011176555.1 Caldilineae bacterium | reverse complement strand
TTCGCCAACACCGGCGAGGGCTGTCCCGCCACGGGAATCGCTGGTTGGCTCCAATATCACTGTTCGACCATTGCCCTGGAGATTGGAGGCGAGAAAGCGCGTATCCGCACGTACAACGAGATGTTTCTCATTTTTATGGGAATACTTGTGCTTGTGGTGGTCTGGCTTATCCTGCAACGCACCCGTTTGGGAATGATTATTCGGGCAGGCGTGCAGGATGATGAAATGGTGGAGGCACTGGGGATCAATGTGAGGCGGGTTTTTACTTTGGTGTTCGCGTTGGGCGTGGGATTGGCTGCATTGGGAGGCGTTCTGGCCGCACCCGCCACCGGTCTGTCGGATGCCATGGGCGCTTCTATTCTAATTACGGCGCTCATTGCTCTGGCCATAGGAGGTCCCACCAGCTATCCCGGCGCTGCTCTGGGGGCACTCATCGTGGGGCTGTTACAACAATTCATTATCAAATATGGACAAATCGGCATCGCACTACCCTTCATGGATGCCCCCTGGAAACCATCGCCAACCCTGGTGCCAGCTGCGACCGTTCTCTTGATGATTATTATTCTCTTGGTGATGCCGCAAGGCCTTTTGGGGCGGAAGGAGTGAGTGATGGATAAATCAAACATTATGACAAAGCCGTCAAAACGCTCGCCACTTCAGAAGTACGGAGCTCTTGCGATCCTGGTTTCACTCCTTGTGCTCTTGCCTTTTATTGTGGCGGTGCTGGATGGTCAGCCTTTTTCTGATATGCTCGCCAGTCAACCAGGTCAGTCCAAGTTTATACAGGGCCTTTTCATCGAGATTTTTCTCCTTGCCGTTTTTGCCATCAGTTACGATCTCGTGTTGGGCATCACCGGGTTGCTTTCTTTTGGTCATTCCATGTTTTTTGCGGTGGGCGCTTATGGTGCTGGCATCCTGCTCAAGAACATGGGGTGGTCATTGCTGCCAACGGTTGGCGCGGTGATTATTCTCGGCATTCTTCAGGCGCTGTTATTCGGCGTCGTGCTCCCCCGGGTGACAGGTTTGACGTTCGCCCTGGTCACTTTGGGCCTTGCCACCGTCTTCGACATCCTTGTAAAATCGCGCGAGTTGGCTGCATTCACCGGTGGCGATGTTGGCTTGCAAGGGATACCCCGACCAGATTTTCTCAATCCGAACACTGAGCGTTTGCGTTTTTATTACCTGATCCTGGCGTTTGCTTTGCTCGTGTATCTGTTCTATCGTAGGTTTGTCGATTCGCCCACCGGACGGGTGTGCATCGCCGCCCGGGAGAACGAAAATCGAGCGAAAATGTTGGGGTATAACACATTCTATTTCAAGCTTGTTGCGCTCACGATTGCCTCGATCACGGCTGCATTGGCAGGCATGTTTTATACGATCTTCCAGCCCATCGTTAGCCCCGAAGTCGCTAACTTGGGTTTTACGGTGAATGGTTTGCTGATGATCCTTATTGGCGGCATCGGCACGCTTAGTGGCCCCATGTTGGGCGCTGCCGTATTCAAGCTTATGGATTTCTATTTCAGTAAGTGGTTTGGCGAAAACGCCAGCTTCATCATTGGCGCCATCTATGTGACCATTGTCCTTTTCCTGCCGTATGGCATTGTGGGGACTTGGAAAACGCGTCAGTTTGATTTTGTCAAGGGCTGGCGAGCTTTACTCGACCGGCTGCGCAGAGCGGCAAAATGATTAATGCTGGATATCAGCCCCAAACCGACACTTTCGGAGCCTTCACAGGTTCGAAAACCCCGATCTTCTCGTGTCAAACGAAATTGTGGAGATTCGGGGCGTCCAGAAGAACAACAACCCCATGAACATTGACACGAGGGGCGGTCGGGGGGTACGATTGCAGCACTGAAATACAAGGCAGTCGAACTTCAGGAGGAGACATCGATGAGCCCTTTGCCACGCGCCACAAAAGTTCATTTGCTGTTTTTCCCGTTTGCGTTGCTGATTGGCGTCGCCCTGTTGTTGGTCGCGTGTGGCGGTGGGGAAAAAACACCGACCGAGGCCCCCTTTCAGGCCCCACCAGCCAACGCCGATGTCAACGTTGCAGTCAGCATCCTGCCCCAGAAGTATTTTTTGGAACGCATCGGCGGCGAGCATGTGGCTGTGCTGGTGATGGTCGAGCCGGGACACGATCCGGTCTCCTACGAACCGAAACCAGGACAATTGCAGGCGCTGAAAGAGCGTTCGGCTTATTTCTCCATCGGCGTCCCCTTCGAGAGTGCCTGGCTCGACGACATCGCCGCCGCCAACCCGGCGATGACGATGGTGGATACGGCGCAGGGCATCGAGTTGATGGATGGCGATCCGCACATCTGGCTGTCTCCGACCCTGGTCGAAACCCAGGCCCAGACCATTTACGAGGCGCTGGCGCAACTCGATCCCGCGCATCAGGCGGATTATCAGGCTAATCTGGATGCCTTTCTGGGCGAATTGGCGGCGCTGGATGACTATATCGCTGCGAATTTGCAGGGCGTGGCCGGGAAGAAGTTCATCGTCAATCATCCCGCCTGGGGTTATTTCGCCCGAGATTATGGCCTGGAGATGATCCCCCTGGCAGTCGATGACCAGACGCCAGACGCCGCCCGTCTGGATGAATTGGCCGCCTTCGCCAAGGAGGAAGGCATCGATATCGTCTTCGTTCAACGCGAATTCGGCGATGAGATCGGCACGGAATTGGCCCTGAAAATCGGCGGTCGCCCGGTTCCGATCAGCCCCTTGAACCCCAACTGGGAAAGCAACTTACGCAGCGTGTCGCTGATGTTCGCGAACATGCTCAGCCGACAGGAGTAGCACAGCCATGACGCCATCGCCCACCGAACCTACTTACGATCTCGAATCCGTGCAGTTGCCCTATCTGTCGGGTTTTCCCTTGCGCCTGATTGTGGGCCTGTTGGAAAGCCCGCTGCGCGGTTTGCTCTTGCCCAATTTGCTGGAGAGCGCCGGCGTTAAGAGCCTGCGCAAGCAGCATTTCGACGAAGACCCCACTTTTCAGCCTATCGCCTACCGGGGAATCCTGGCTACGGCCGCGGGCAGCGTTCCCGACGAGGCGCTTCCTCGCTCCGCCGCTGTCGCTGGCCCCGGCTTTCGTTTTCCCTCCACCTTCGATTACGCTCAGGCCTACCGGCAGGGACAGACGAACCCGGTCGAAGTGGCGGAACGGGTGCTGGCGGCCATCGCCGCAAGCGACGCCGCGGAACCGCCCTTGCGCGCCATCATCGCCGTCGATACGGACGATGTGATGCGACAAGCCGAGGCTTCGGCGGAACGTTTGCGCAATGGCCGGGCGCGCAGCGTGTTCGAGGGCGTGCCCGTGGCGATCAAAGATGAGCTGGACATGGTTCCCTACCCCACCACCGTGGGCACGGCCTTTCTGGGGACCGCACCCGTCACAGAAGACGCCACCGCCGTGGCCCGAATGCGGGCGGCGGGCGCGCTGCTGATTGGCAAAGCCAATATGCACGAGATCGGCATCGGCGTGACCGGCTTCAATCCCCATCACGGCGCCACCCGCAATCCCTACAATGTGGCGCACTACACAGGCGGCAGCTCCAGCGGGCCGGCGACGGCTGTGGCCGCTGGTTTGTGTCCGGTCGCCATCGGCGCGGACGGCGGGGGATCGATTCGCATCCCTGCCGCCATGTGCGGGGTGGTGGGGCTCAAAGCGACGCACGGGCGAGTCAGTGAGTTCGGGGCTTACGCCCTGGACTGGAGCGTGGCCCATGTGGGGCCGCTGGCCGCGACCGCAACCGACGCGGCCCTGGCCTACGGCGTCATCGCCGGCCCCGACCCCCGGGATTCGCTCTCGCTCCACCAACCTGAGCCCACCCTGACCGCCTGGGACGATCTCGATTTGAGCGATCTCACCCTGGGCGTGTACTGGCCCTGGTTCCGGCACGCCACCGAGGATGTGGTCGCCGCCTGCGAGACCATGCTGAAACACTTCGAGCAGCGCGGGGCCAGGGTGCAGGAGGTTGTCCTTCCCGATCTGGAGGCTGGGCGCGTGGCGCACGTCATCACCATCACCACGGAGATGAATCAGGCCCTGGAGCGGTTTTACGAGCAACATCATCAGGATTACGGCCTGGATGTGCGCCTGAGCCTGGCCTTGTCGCGGGCGTTCACCGCTCGAGATTACGTGCTGGCCCAGCGAGTGCGCACGCGGCTGATCGGAAATTTCGATAGGGCGCTGGCCGATGTGGATGTGATCGTTACGCCTGCCACCGGCTTGCCTGCCCCGGCCATCCCCGCCTCCGCCCTGCCCGATGGCGATTCCGACCTGAGCACGCTGACCGAGATCATGCGTTTCGCCACGCCCGCCAATCTCACCGGCCTGCCCGCCATCTCCTTCCCGGCCGGTTACAATCAGGCCGGTCTGCCCATCGGCATGCAGGCGATTGGCCGCGCCTGGCAGGAACCGACGCTATTCCGCCTGGCCCTGGTCGCCGAGCAACTGGTCGAGCGACAAAAGCCGGTGGTGTTTTTTGACCTGCTGGGGTGAGCACGTCCCCAAATGCGTGGTGCGTAGTGCGTGTTCCATCTGAGCGAGCCCTGTTGCCAGACGCAACACGCAATACGTGCTTAGCAAAAATTCCATGGAACCCTGTTGGACCACGATGATTTTAGGGAGCTCTTGATGTCTCAAAAACCTGCAAAACAACAACAAATCAAAATCGAACTGCCGGGTGACTTGCAGCCCAGCTACGCCAACTTTGCCATTATCAATCACAGCTACAACGAGGTCATTATCGACTTTGCGCATGTGATGGCCAATGTGCCCAAAACCCGGGTGCAAACGCGCATCGTAATGACGCCCTACCACGCCAAATTGCTGCTCAACGCCCTGGGAACGAACATCGCCAATTACGAAAAGCGCTTTGGCGAGATCAAGATGAAGGGCGCGGGCATTCCCGAACGCGGCATCATGGGCATGGGGCCTTCGCAGGTGCAGTGAGGAAAAATCGGTAAACCGGGAAACTGGTAGACCGGAAAACCGGTAGACCCGGACGCTCCTCCCCGGTCTCCTGGTTTACCGGTTTCCTGGTCTCCTGGTCTCCTGCTCCACACCATGCCCGACTTCAGCGACAAGACCGTCATCATCACCGGTGCATCGACCGGCATTGGGCGGGCGACGGCAATCGCCTTTCACGATGCCGGCGCCCGGCTCGTTCTGGCGGCCCGCTCCAGCGACATTCTGGCACAACTCTCGACCGATCTCGGTGGCCCCGACCGGGCGTTGCCCGTCACCACCGACGTCTCTGACCCCGACCAGTGCCAGGCGCTGATCGAGCGCGCGGTGGCGCAGTTCGGCGGCGTCGATGTCCTGATCAACAATGCGGGCATGGTCGTTTCCGGCCGTTTCGAGCATTTGCAGCCCGACGACATCGAGCGCCAATTCGCCGTCAACTTTTTCGGCGTCGTTTACTGCACGCGGGCGGCGCTCCCTTACCTCAAGCAGAGCCAGGGCGTGATCGTCAACATCTCTTCGGTGGCGGGGTTTCTGGGTACGCCCACCGCCAGCGCCTACAGTGCCTCCAAGGCCGCGCTCAACAGCCTGGGCCAGAGCCTGCGGGCCGAGCTCAAACCCTACGGCATCGGGGTCAGCACCGTTTGCCCGTATTTCACCAGCGGCGCACAATTGGCGCAGAAAGGCGTGATCCGCGAGGGCAGCCTGCACAAATCCGAGAGAAAACAGCACAAGTGGCAGCGCCATCCTCCCGGTCAACAGACCAGCGAGCAAGTGGCGGCCGCCATCCTCAAGGCCGCGGAGCGGCGGCCCCGCCTGGTGGTGCTCAGCCCGGTGGGACGCCTGATCTGGCGGTTCAATCGTCTGGCTCCCTGGCTGACGCATTGGCTGTTGGAAAGGGGTGTGGATCGTTTGTGAGATTTGACAGCCCTCCGTTTTCCCAATTATACTGATGCTCGGACTTCGGTCCCATAATCCCATAGTTCAGTGACTGTTGCATCCATCTTGGCGATGGCCGGGGAAAGTCCGGTGATCGATCGTTACGGCGATTGAGATTCCGGCGCTGTCCCGCAACTGTGAAGGTCGATTTCGACCGCAGCCAGAAAACCCGGCGCACCCAGTCACAGCGGACGCCTGCGCGGACAGGGGCCGGTTCTGCAATCAAAAACCCGCAAACCAACCCTTGTCCAGCCCGACAAGGGTTTTTTCATGCTCGAACGAC
>DUEF01000278.1 GCA_011176555.1 Caldilineae bacterium | reverse complement strand
TGGTGGGGGCGATGCCATTGTGCGGGGCCGTGGCCGGCAGCAGGATGTGGGACGGGTCGGTCGATCTTCGTTTGATTTACGATGTCATTGCTGAGGGGATGCCCGGAGCCGCCATCCCCGGCGGGGCCGAAGGCTTGCAAGAAGACAGCAATTTGACCGAAATCGGATTGGGGTTCGCCGTGAACGCCGCCACCGGCATCCTTTTGCCGGAAGGTTCCCGCTCACCGCAGCAGCAAGCGAATTTGGATAAAATCTTGCAGGTCACAGGTTTGCCCGAATCCTTTCTTCTCACCGATATGTGGTTTTCGACATTTGGCTTGAGCGACCTTGTGCATGATCCCCTGAAGTTGGGCGGCGTCATCGCCGTGGGCAACGCCGGTGTGGATTACGACGATCTCGACATCGACAGCGCCATTCAGCGGGTCTCGCCTGACCCAGTGTCGAATAATCGTTTCGGCAAGAATTACATTCCGAGCGGTCAGGTGGGCGATATCAAGATCGTACAGCTACACACCGACAAGGACGGCTTGGTCATCGTCGAAAATGCGGGCGAGTACGCACAGATCGTCCCCGCCGCCAATCTCACCACGGCCATCGTGGTGGAAGAGGAGCCGACGCATTGCGGCTTCACGGATGCTGAGGTTGTCGCGACCTGGCAGAGTTTGGAGGCCTGGGTGGCGGGTGGCTCGCAGCCCGGCGCCGCCGCCATCCAAGCGGCTTGCCAGAATTTGCCCTCTGAATACCCCGGCCCCTGTCGCATCGATCCCAACTTTGAAATCCCCGACATGGACGGCAGGATCAGGCCCCGCACTCGTTGGCAGGTGCTGTTTCAGCCAGACATGCTGCGGCCATGACCACACGCCACCGGCAACCACCGGCAACCACCGATTGAAATCGGAGGCTGTTACAAGAAGTACGCTGAAGCGCACTGGCCGCCAACCCGTTTGAACGGGTTTTGCGTACCAGCCTGGCGTTTCAACGGCGGGTGGCGGTGCGTGGCCAGTTCCCGATCATTGCAGGTTGATGATTGCGGCGTAAGCTACGCTTCGCCACCGGTGGCAGGCAGATGAAGCTATTACAAGAAGTACGCTGAAGCGCACTGGCTGCCAACCCGTTTGAACGGGTTTTGCGTATCAGCCCGGCGTTTCAACGGCGGTGGTTTCAACGGCGGATGCCGATGTTTGGTTACAGCACGATGTCCCGGACAGATGTGACAACGGCCGCCCGCTTGGGAGCTTCCCAGATTCCGGCCGCTCGTTCGGCTTTTCCTTCAGCGCCAAAATGTAGGGGATCTGCGTCCCGCAGGCTGCCAAAAGAGAGGCCGGTCAAGAACTCGATGGTCGTGATGCGCACCTGCTCCAGCAACGGATCGAATTCGGCAGGCGTCGGCTTGTCGAAGTCTCGCTGCCACACCAAAAAGCCCGCCGCCCGCAGTGAGCCCAAGTGTTTGATGCTGAGGATCTTCCAGAAGCCGGCCGGAATTCTGATCGGCGTCTCGGTCGGTGTATTCTGGTGTTCCGGATCATCTGGCGTCAGCACCGGGCCGGTGAACACCGAGACTCGCTGGTCGTCTCTGTCCGCCAACGCGAGCATCCAATCCTCGATCTTGCCCCAAGCGCTGTGATGCAGTTTGGTATGTTGCGGGGTGATGTTCGTCCAGTAAAAGGACTCGCTGTCGGCGCGCGTCGCTTCTTCCACATCGCTCCAGTGCATGGCTCGCCGCCGCACCAGATGTCCCCGATCCCAGGGATTGTGGGTGTAGCCGCGGGTGTTGCCGACTTGCAACTCGCGGGGAACGCTGGGATCTGGACGAAAACGGTCGCGGCGAGCGATCTCGCCTTCCGGGATTATGGACGTTCCGTCGATGTTGTGCGCCGTTGCTATCGCAAAGCCTCGCTCCTGATTGAAAATGATGGAAAAGCGAGTGTGCTCGATCGGTGCGCCGTCGTTGAATGCAACCTGTCTGGTGCGTTCGCCCAGGGTGGGGAGGGGAATTTCGATGCCTGTGATAAAATGTGGATCGTAGCCCATGATTTACCTCCGTGTGGTTGAATTTCCTGCAAGACTGTGGAGCTCAATCCGCCCAAGCGCCATTTCATCAGGATTGATTCCGCCCTCCAATATAGCATTCTCTAATTGATCAGTCAATCGCTGTCGTTAGCTTCACTACAATATCTTATGAGTCGGTGATGACTGGTTAGTGATTGATCCCAAAGGTTTGAAGTCAGCGGGCAACTATGACGAACTATGCCTATCTCGAATCCCCCATCGGTCTGATTGAACTCGGCGGCACGGCAGAAGCGCTGACGACCGTTGCTTTCGTCGCGCAGCGACGCAGCGGAGCTGAGTCCAATGCCGTCGTGGATGAAGCGCGGCGGCAATTGGCCGAGTATTTTGCTGGAGAACGGCGCGGGTTCGATGCGCCACTGGCCCTGCGTGGCTCCGAGTTCCAACTTGCGGTCTGGAACCAGCTTCTCTCCATTCCTTTCGGTCAGATGGTCTCGTATCAGGACATCGCCGACGCCCTGGGCAAACCACAGGCGGTGCGGGCGGTGGGCGCAGCCAATGGTCAAAATCCCATCGCCATCATCGTGCCTTGCCACCGGGTGGTCGGGAGCAACGGCAAACTGGTGGGGTATGGCGGCGGCCTGTGGCGCAAGGAGTGGCTGTTGCGGCATGAAGGGGCGCTGTTGTTGTGAAACCTGCCTTATGCTAAACTGATGTCACG
>DUEF01000277.1 GCA_011176555.1 Caldilineae bacterium | reverse complement strand
CTGGACGAACTCAACCGGAATCTGACGAAATTGATCGATCCCAAGCTGCCGCGGGGTTTGGGCGCGGCGCTGGGTCGGGCCGGAGAGATGTTCGGGGCCTTGAGAAGCGCGGGCCTCAAACCAAAGGTCGTGAACAGAGCGCCCGTGCAAGAGGTGGTGAAGACCGGAGACGACGCCACCCTGGACGGCCTCCCCATCCTCACCTGCTGGCCCGATGATGGCGGGCCCTACATCACCCTGCCCACCGTGATCACCCGCGACCCGGTGACGGGCGGACGCAATGTGGGCATGTACCGCCTGCAAGTGTACGATGAACGCACGCTGGGCATGCACTGGCAGTTGCACAAAGGCGGGGCCGAGCACCAGCGCCTGGCGCAGGAGAAAGGTCGGGATCAGATCCCGGTGGCCGTCAGTTTGGGCGGCGATCCGGCCGTGATCTGGTCGGGCAGCGCGCCCTTGCCGCCCGGCATCGATGAATTCTTGCTGGCGGGCTGGCTGCGCGGCAAGCCCGTGGAGCTTGTGGGCTGCGTCAGTCAACCTCTGGAGGTTCCCGCCCACGCCGAAATCGTGATCGAGGGCTACGTGGACCCGACCGAAAGTCGTATCGAGGGCCCCTTCGGTGACCACACCGGCTTCTACACCCCGCCCGACGATTACCCCGTCCTGCACATCACCGCGGTCACCCACCGCCGGGACGCCATCTATCCCACCACCGTCGTCGGCAAGCCGCCCATGGAGGATTACTGGATGGGCAAGGCCACGGAGCGCCTCTTCCTGCCCCTGATGAAGCTGTTCCTGGGCGAGATCGTGGACGTGAACATGCCCGCGCCCGGCGTCTTCCACAACTTGATCTTCGTTTCCATCGACAAACGTTATCCCGGCCATGCCCGCAAGGTGATCAACGGCCTCTGGGGGCTGGGCCTGATGTCGCTGACCAAAACCATCGTCATTTTCGATGCAGATGTCGATGTGCAAAACGAGGATGAAGCGTTCTTCCACCTGTTCGGCAATGTGGATTGGAGCCGGGACGTGATCATCCAGGATGGCATGGTCGACGCCCTGGATCACGCCAGTTACCACTTCGCTTTCGGCGGCAAAATCGGCATCGACGCTACGCGTAAGCTGCCGGCCGAGGGCTACACGCGCGGCTGGCCCACGCCGGTGGGGATGAGCGAGGAAATCCGGGAACGGGTGACGCGACGCTGGAGCATGTACGGATTCGAGTAATCGTGGATGGTGCTGGCTCCCCGGCAAGATTACGCATGTCTGATCGCCGTTTCTTCCTGCTCATTCTGCTCATCTATTTGGCGCTGGCTGTCAGCTATGCGGTGGTGGAGCCGCTGGGCGAAGCGCCCGATGAGACGGATCACTACGCCTACATCCGTCATCTTGGCCTGAATCGCAGCCTGCCTGAGGGCCCCTCCATCACGCAGGGCAAGCATCCGCCGTTGTATCACGGTTTGGCCGCAGCGATGACTGCCTGGACCGGACTCGATTTCGAGTTCCTGTGCTCCAATCCCGACGCCTTTCCTCCCGGCCCCGACGCTCCCCCGAACTTCTTCATTCACACCACCCTTGAGTCTTTTCCCTGGCAGGGCGGGGCGCTGGCGATGCACCTGGCGCGCTTCCTGTCCATCGCCTTCGGCGCGGTGACGCTCTGGGCGACGTGGCGGACGGGTGCAGAGGCTTTCCCCGAACAGGCGGAAATCGGTTTGCTGGCGGCGGCGTTCCTGGCGGGATTGCCCGCGTTTCTCTTCATCAGCGCCTCGATCAACAACGACAATGCCGCGGGCGCATTTGGCGCTTTGGCGCTGTTGCTCTGCATCCGCATCAACCGGCGCGGCGCGTCTTTTGGTCGTTCGCTGTGGTTGGGCCTTGTCCTGGGCTTGGGGTTGCTCTCCAAGGTGGGGACGCTGGCTCTGTGGCCGTTGGTCGCAATGGCGATGGCGGGCGCATTCTGGCCGGAGCGAGATGATGGCCGGGCGTGGCTCAGAATGGTCGGGAACACAATCCTCGTCTGGGTGATCGGCGTGTTGGTCGCTGCACCGTGGCTTCTGCGCAACTGGCGGCTTTACGGCGATCCCCTGGGGTGGGATCTGGTGCGAGCGACCATCGATCAGCGCACCGGCCCTGTCGATTTCGGCGTCCTGCTGTGGTTGTTTCGCGGGATCTACGAATACTTTTGGGGGCGCTTTGGCGCGATTGGCCAGATCCGTATGCCTGCATGGTTTTATGTCGTCGCCGTTGCCATAACCATCGCCCTGTTGGCCGGGGCCATCCGCTGGCTGCTGAAAAACCGCCGAGGCCAGAACCGATTTTCGATCTTGTTGTTGGCGTTCACCCCGCTGTTGGTGCTGGTGGGCATCATTCGTTACACGGCCATCGCCCAGGGAACCGATCAGGCTCGTTTGCTGTGGCCGGCGATTGGGGTGATCGCGGTGTGGGCGGGCGTCGGCGTGGCCGGGCTAGCACAGTGGTCGGGCTTGAACGAACGCATTCGAGCCAGGAGCCTGGTGGCGGGATTTGCGGCTGTGATGGCGATCTACGGTTTTTTCACCCTGGCCCTGGTCGTGCGCCCCGCCTTCGCTCCTCCCCCGCCCGTGATTCCTGCATCGACACCGGAGCAGGCCCTCGCCACGTTTGGCGAACAGTTCGAACTCCTGGCAGCGGAGCTGCCTGAACAAGCGCTGGCCGTGGGAGACCCGACGCCGGTGCAATTGCTCTGGCGCGCAAACGCCCCGCTGACGGACGATCTGCGTGTGGTGGTGCGCCTGGTGCACCAGGATGGCTGGTTGGCGGCGGAGCGAGATCACAGCCCGGCGGACGGGCGCTACGCCACCGACCGCTGGCAACCAGGCGAGGCCATCCTCGATTCGTACGTCCTCTCGCCCAATCCACAGAGCGCCGGCGTATTCATTGTCGAAGTGGGTGTACGGCCCTTTCGTGGCGATTGGTTGCCCGTGCTGGATGACGGGGAAGCCCACTATTTCGCCGTGGGTGAGGTTTCCTACCAATAGCTCGCCAGATGCGACTTATGATTTCCGCGCCTCTGCGGTTATAATTTGGGGCCGCCGCATTTTTCAGCGCGCCTCACAAATCCCCATATCCCATGTCTTCTCTGACCAACCTCGAACATATCTGGTCCACCATCACCGAAGTCGATGTTCAGTCGATTCGCGAGCAGGCGCAAATCCCATTTCAGGTGGCGTTGCTCGGCAGCGACGCGGACGCGGTGCATTGGCTGCACGACGCCCTGCGCACCGATCCCTTCGAGAACGTGCTGTATCCCCTGCCCCAAACGCTGTGGGTGTATCATCTCCCCGGCGACGAACACGTCATCGAGAGCACAGCCGGTTTCGACCTCGCCCTGATCGTTTTCAAGGAGGGGGAGCAAAACGACCTCGAACGGCAGGCATTCGCCGATTTGAGAATCGCCAATCCGCATTTGCCGGTCTTGCTTGTGCAAGTCGCAGGTGCCGACGCCCTCCAGTCCTACAGCCCGGCCAGATACGATGTCAATCCCGCTGTCGTGAGCGTTTTTCCGACAGATGCCGATCCTTTTACCCACGCCCTGGTTCCGCGCTTGCTGGCGCTGTTCCCCGAGCAGCATGTGATGTTGGCCCACCATCTGCCCGGCTTGCGTCACGCCGTCGCCCAGCGCCTGATCAAGGAAACCAGCATCGCCAACGCCGGCTATTCGGCCAGCACGGGCATCGCCGAGCTGGTTCCCGTCCTGCTCATCCCCCTCAACGTCGCGGATGTCGTCGTCCTCAGCAAAAACCAGGCGCTGATGTCGTACAAACTGGCGCTGGCCTTGGGCAAGGACATCGCCGTGCAAGAAATGGCGGTGGAACTGGCCGGGGTGCTCGGGACCGGTTTCGTCTGGCGGGAGTTGGCCCACTTCCTGGTCGGGTTAGCGCCCGGCATCGGCCTGGTCCCCAAGATCGCAATCGCTTATGCCGGCACTTTTGTGATCGGGCAAGCCGTGTATGTGTGGTACGGGCACAAACGTAAGCTCACACCTCAGCAAATGAAACAGATGTTTGCCGAAGCCATGACAGAGGGCCGGGCCCGCGCCGCCGCTCTTGCCCCCAAACGGCGTCCCAAGCTCCGCTTGCCTTCTGTGTCCCGACCGGCTTTGCCTCGGCCCAGGCTGCGTCGAAAAGCCGGAAAACCGGAAGAGCAGGAGACCGGGAAACCAGTAGACCAGTAAATCGGGAAATCGATCCCCATTCCGAAATCCGAAATTCGCAATCCGCAATGAACCTATCCGTCCTCCTCAAAAAAGCAGCCAACGCTGAGCGCCTGACCCCCGCCGAGGGTTTGGTTCTCTACCGGGAAGCTGATCCCCAGCAGTTGATGGCCATCGCCCATGACTTGCGTTTGCAGCGCACCGAGCCCGGACGCGTCACCTATCTCGTCGATCGCAACATCAATTACACCAACGCCTGCACCACCGATTGCCAGTTCTGCTCCTTCTACCGCGTGCCCGGCCATCCCGAAGTCTACGTGATCTCCCGCCGCGAGTTGGGCGAGAAAATCGAGGAGTTGCTGGCCTGGGGCGGAACCCGCATCCTCATGCAGGGCGGGCACAACCCCGACCTGCGCATCGAGTGGTACGAAGACATCCTGCGCTGGCTCAAGGCGACTTACCCCGAAATCGAACTGGATTGCTTCAGCCCCTCCGAGATGGAGAACATTGCCCTGCTGGAAGGCATGACGATGGAGGCGGTGTTGGAGCGACTCAATCGCGCGGGGTTAGACGGTCTGCCAGGCGGCGGCGCCGAGATCCTGGATGACGCGGTGCGACACCGCATCTCGCCCAAAAAGACCAAGACCGCCGAGTGGCTGCACGCCATGCGCATCGCCCAGGGCCTGGGCATGGTCACCAGCGCCACCATGGTTATCGGCTTCGGCGAGACCTGGGAGCAGCGCGTCGCCAGCCTCACCCGTTTGCGCGAATTGCAAGATGAGTCGTTGGCCGCGCACGGCAACGGCTTCACAGCCTTCATTTTATGGACCGCGCAACTGAGCGAGACCAACAGCATGGGCCGCAGCCGCCTTCGCCACCAATACGGCGCGGATTACGACGAATACCTGCACACCAACGCCTTCGCCCTCATCTACCTCGACAATTTCACCAACATCCAGGCAAGTTGGCCCACCCAGGGCCTGGACGTGGCCCGCCGCGCCCTCTTCGCCGGAGCCAACGACTTCGGCAGCACCATGCTAGAGGAAAACGTGGTCAGCCAGGCCTCGGCGTTCACCGAAAAAGAACCGGCCATGACCGTTTACCGCCTGCACGAGCAGATCCGCCAGGCCGGATTCGAGCCCGCGCAGCGCGACAGCCGCTACAACATCGTACGCAGCTTCGAGCGAGTGATGGGCAGGGAGGAGTTGGCGCCTGTGCCGGTTCGCTCCAGAATCCAGGAATAAATGGGACGCAGATACCGCTGAAAAGGCTGATCTTCGCAGATCTTACGCACCACCTCTCTCATGTCCAAACTCCGCACTTTTCTCGAAATGATCAAATTCGAGCACACGATCTTCGCCCTGCCTTTTGCTTACTTGGGCATGGTGCTGGCGTGGGCGGAGGTTGGCGCATGGGCGGGGGCGAGCGCATGGGCGGGGGCGAGCCCCGCCCCTACGATGTTCTGGCAATTCGTGTGGATCACGGTGGCGATGGCAGCAGCCCGCACTGCGGCGATGGCCTTCAACCGCGCCATCGACG
>DUEF01000276.1 GCA_011176555.1 Caldilineae bacterium | reverse complement strand
TATCCCCGCCATCCTTGACCGCGGCGCTGGGGTAATCCAGAAACACCTGGGCCGCGTATTCGCCCACGACCGCAGCCTTTTTCTGTTCGAGGATGCGGACTGCGTGCATCTGGTCGTCAGTGTAGTCGCCGTAGATGCCGGCGCGGGGCGAGCCGCGGCCATCCGTGACGACCACGCCGGTGAACCAGCGGTCGGGCTGGCCGAAACAGGCGAGGATGCCGTCGATGGCCATGATCTCCAGGTCATCCTGGTGCGCGCCGATCCCCATGTGGGTGGTGCGAGCGAGAGCGGCGGGAAGAGGTTGGTTGTCGGGGATGAAGATTTGGGCGGTGGGAAGATGGAAATTCATGGGATTTTGGATATTGGGTATTGGGTATTCAGGTGGATGTAGCCACTTTTTTTTGGGGGGGCATGTTTTTCCTATCCGTGGTGCGTGGTCCGTGGTCCGTTTTTTCGATGCCCACTTGACGGACCACGCAATACGCACCACGCTACCATTTGGTTGCGGCTACGTCACCTTACGTTTTACGCTCGACGCAACTCCGGCAGGCTGGCCGCGGCGATGGATTGGCCCACGCGACGGGATTTTTCGTCCGGTAGTTGGATGTGGATGTGCGCCAATTCGGGGAATTCGGCGGCCAGGACTTTGCGAGCGTTTTCGAGGATGATGGGGCCACCGGAGCCGGAGGTGACGCGACCGAGGATGAGGACGTGTTTGAGTTCGTAGAAATCGGCGTAATGGGCCAACGTGTAGCCCAGGTAAACGCCGATGCTCTCCCAGATCTGGCGAGCGCCTTCGTGACCCGCTTCCAGATGCTTTTGCACCGACTTCAGCTTCGCTGCCTTGGTCTCGCCCACCGGCTCCAACCCGACCTGGGGAGCCAGGCGGAACACGCATTGTTGCGAAAAATAGAGCGCGCCCACGCCTTTGTCCCCCGACCATTCGTCGACCGGCGCCGCGGGCTGATAATCGACCGGCGCAAAAGCCAACTCGTTCAACCAGCCCGTGATATTCCCGGCCAGGTTCACGTAGCCGGTCGCCTCGCTGGAACCCATAGCGATGCCGAGGATGCCGTTGTCTTCCAACGACATGGAGCCCGCCAGCGCCGTCACCTCGCCATCGTTCACCACCTCCAACGGCGCGCCGAACTCGTCTCGCAGGCGCAAAAACATGGTGCGGATTTCGTCGAAACGCTCCTCGGGGATGCCGCGATAAAGGGAAGCGACGCGCGGCTGATTATTCACATACACGCCCGCCGAACTGCCGCCGATGGCGTCGACGCGGGGCATTTTCGCCGCGGCCTCGCGCAAAGCCGCTCGGATGCGCTGATAATGATAATCGGGATCGGTCTGGATGACCGGCTCCCACACGATCTCGTTGCTGTAAATGGCCTTGCCATCGATCACCGCCGAGACTTTGACATCGGAAGCGCCGAGATCGAAACCGATGCGACAACCGTCGAGATGGCGGCCCAGAGCCCGGCTGCTTTCCTGTGCGGGCGGGACTTCGTCGGCCGAGCAGGGAAGCACGGTGAAGGGTTTGAGGTAAACCTTTTCGCCCATGAAATGGTAATCGAAGGTGCGAGGGCCATGAGGCGAATAGACTTGTTGAAGATAGTCGCCGATGGCGGAGGGACCGCCCACGAACACGCGCCAGGCCCCGCGCTGCCACAGCAAAAACTTGAGCAAGCGCTCGGCGTAAAACAGATTGTCTGCGGCGCGGGGATGGCCATCGGGAAAAACGCGCGTCTCGAAACGGGACACCGAGCCGTCCGCCCGTTCTAGCCCGAACAGCAGGCGTTCTCCCCCGCCAGCCGCTTCGACCGCCCGCCGGTAAGCGCGGTTCGCCAGCGCCGCGGGACGGAAACCAGGATCGAGTGGGGGGATGAGGGAAGGCGATTCGTGAAAAGTGAACATGGTGTTGTTATCGAAATAGGTGTGTTGATTTTTGTAAACACGGATAAGGGAACACGGATTTCTTCGTGCAGAGTCTTTTTGTTGAGTAGGCGCTAATGGCGCACACATCGACAAAACTTTGTAGCGAACGAACGGCCAATCAGAAATACTCTGATAGGGAGGAACTCAGATAGAAAAGTAGAAAAAATCAGCGTTTTTCTTTATCAGAGTGAGCTGTCCGTGAGGGCGTCATTTTCCCGGCGCAGTCTGGGAACAATCGTTAGCTCCGTGGCGGTTACTGAAACTAGCCGACCAAGCCCAGTTCGTTGTGGAGCAACAGCGCGGCCGCGCCGAGAATGACGATATCGTCGCCCAGGGCGCTGGCGCTGACATGGGTGTTCTGCGCCAATTGCGAAAGGGAACGGCGTTGCATCTCCTGCTTGAGGGATTCCAACAAAACGGAACCAAAACGGGCCCCGCTGCCGGCGACAACCACCGTCTCGATGTTGAGAATACTGACCAAGCCCGCTACGGCAAAGCCCAGATAGCGCCCGGCATTGGCGATGATGTCCACCAGCGCCGCATCACCGGCCTTGACTGCATCCAACACAATCTCGGTCGTGATCTTTTCCGACGCAGCCGCGAAACGATGGAGTAAGGACGCGGGCGAATTCGCCGTAATTTTGGCCTGGCGGACAATCGCCTGGGTGCTGGCGATGGTCTCCAGGCAGCCAAAATGCCCGCAGCGACAGAGATCACCCTTCTCGACGACCTTGAAGTGGCCGATCTCACCTGCACCGTAACCATCGCCATAATAGAGAACGCCATCAAGGATGATACCAGCGCCGACGCCTCGCCCCACTTTGAGCACAGCCAAATTCTGAATATCGTCGTGTTGGCCGAACGTGAATTCGCCCAGAGCGGCCACCTGGCTATCGTTGGCGATATAAACCGGAACGCCGTAACGCTCGATAAGGATGTCGCCCAGGGGTAAATCCCGCCAATCCAGATTGACGGCTGCGCGTACGACGCCCTGATCGACATCCATCAGGCCCGGGGCGCCGATGCCAATGCCGAGGATCGGGCCGTCGGCGCTGGCGTTCAATTCATCCACAAGCTGATACACCAGTGCTAGCGCTGCCTCTCCGTCCTGATCCTGGATCGGGATGCTGAAGCGATGCCGAATCTCGCCACGCAAATTGATCACAGCGCCGCGAAATTCGCTGTTCGCCAGATCGAGACCAACAAGATGCCGGGAATCAGCGATCACGCCCAGGAGCGTGGCCGGTTTCCCCCCACTCGATAACGTCCGGCCAACCTCTTGGATAAGGCCATCCGCCATCAATTCAGCCGCAATGGCGGAAACAGTGGGACGCGTCAGATCGGTTACGCGGGCTACGCCCGCCCTGCTGATTTCCCCGGCATCATAAATCGTCTTCAGAACCAGACGCCGGTTATGTTTTTTTGTTTGTTTGCGTGTCGCTTTCCGCCGTTTCGACATGAGTGGCAGCAAGTGAGATGGTTTGTAAGTTAATTTATCTAACTAAGTTTCATTGTACACTCATATTTGTTCTTTGTCAAACGTTTTTAGTGGAATTGGGGTTGCCTTTGCAGTTATGGCTGGTATAGAATGGAGCGAGAGACAATTTCATCTCTGCAATCGGTTTTAGAGGACAGAATGACATGGCCGAAAGGAAAGTAAAAAGCATTGCCGTGATGACGAGCGGTGGGGACGCGCCAGGCATGAACGCAGCCGTACGAGCAGCCGTACGCATGGGGCTGCATCATGGTCTTAAGGTTTATGGCATCCACAGCGGCTGGCAGGGCGCGGTCGATGGTGGGGATAGCATTGAGGAGATGCACTGGTGGTCGGTGGGCGGGATTCTGCAACGGGGGGGCACATTCCTGGGCACCGCCCGTTGCGACCGTTTCCGCCAGCGGGAGGGCCGTTTGCAGGCCGCGGTCAACCTTTATCGGCTTGGCATCGATGGCTTGGTTGTTATCGGCGGTGATGGCTCGCTCACTGGCGCGCGCATCCTCTCCGAAGAATGGCCGGACTTGCTGCAAGAGGCCGCTGCTCTGGGGCGAATCGAGCCGCCGGAGAGACATACGACGCCCACGTTGGCGGTCGTCGGCCTGCCCGGTTCTATCGATAACGACACCTACGGCAGCGATATGTCGATCGGCGCGGACACCGCTCTGCATCGCATTGTCACCGCCGCCGACCAATTGGCGAGCACGGCGTCGGCCCACCATCGCACCTTCATCATGGAAGTGATGGGCCGGCACTGCGGTTATCTGGCTTTGGCGGGCGCTGTAGCCGCTGGCGCGCATTGGGTGCTTATCCCCGAGCAGGAATTGGATCCACGCTGGCATCAAAAAATGATCGCCTCTCTCAAGCGCGGGGGAGACGCCGGCCGCAGACACAACATCATTATCGTGGCCGAGGGTGCGCGCCACCCCGATGGCCTGCCGTTGAACACCAACACCATCAAAGATGTACTCGACAGGCGCTTGGGTATCGAAGCGCGGGTGACGGTTTTGGGGCACGTGCAACGCGGCGGCGCTCCCAGCGCCTTCGACCGGGTGCTAGCCACCCGTTTGGGCGCAGTCGCGGTGGAGAATCTGCTGATCTATGGTGCAGATGAGCCACCTCGCATGTTGGGCATCGTCAACAACCAAGTTCATGCAACCTCTCTGGTCGATGTGGTGGAGAAAAGCAGGAGGGTGGGGGAAAAAGTCGATGAGGGGGATTACGAAAGCGCCCTGGATCTGCGAGGACTCAGTTTTCAGGATCAACTGGATCTCCTGGAATTGCTGACGCGCAGCAAGCCGCACGAACAGGCCCCCCTGGGCAACATCCTGGTCGTGACGGCCGGACATGATTCGCCAGGTATGAATGCCGGTGTGCGCATCCTGACGCGTATGGCGCTGGATAGCGGCTACAAGATCTTCGGCGCGACCTATGGCTTCGAAGGGTTGCTGGAAGGGGAAATCAGAGAACTGGGCTGGATGGATGTCAGCGGTTGGGCACCCAGTGGCGGTTCGGAACTGGGCGCGGGACGCCTCATCCTTGGCGAACAAGATTTACCAGTCCTGGCTAGAGTCCTGGCAGAAAAACAGATTACAGCTGTTATGCTGCTCGGGGGCATGGACGCTTACGAAAACGCCGCGTTCATCAAGAAGCATCAGACGGAGCACCCTGCCCTGAAAATACCGTTAATCCTGATTCCCGCCAGCATCAACAACAACCTGCCCGCCACCGAATTCGCCATTGGCGCGGACACGGCCCTGAACAACATCATCTCAGCCCTGGACAAGATCAAAGACACAGCCGGCTCCAATAAGCGAGCGTTCGTCGTCGAGGTTTTCGGCCATGATTGCGGCTATCTGGCGCTGATGGCGGCGCTGGCGAGCGGCGCGGAGCAGGTGTACCTGCCTGAAGAGGGCATTTCCTTGCAACAGCTTGCCGACGATGTGGAAATGTTGCGTGTCGGTTTTGAACGGGGAAAGCGCCTCTCCATTCTCATCCTCAACGAGCGAGCGTCGCCAGCCTACAATTTAGACATGGTGCAGAACATCATGGAAGAGGAGGGGGGCGATCTTTTCGATGTACGTTCGGTGCGTCTGGGACATGTGCAGCGCGGCGGCTCCCCCTCGCCCTTCGACCGCATCCTGGCCGCCCGCCTGGCGACGGCCGCGGTGGAAACCCTGCAATCCCTTGAGGCGGACGCCTTCGATTATCTTTGTTTGGGGCTGAGCGGCAAGGATATTGTCGCGACCGAACTGGAAAAGGCGATGGCGGAGGTTGACTGGCCACACGAGCGCACCAAACAAGAGTGGTTTATGGAGCTGCGTGAGCTGGCGCGGATTCTCTAAACGTAAACAGAACCTCAATTCGGAGACACGTCTGGGAAAGCATCCTGAGTGACGACCGCAGGTCGCATAGCAAGGATGTCTTCCGGGTCAGGCGCACCCTTCGATACGTCTTTCGCTCTGCTTCAGGCTACTCAGGGATGCTAACTCTGAACTGAGGTTAAACAGAGGGAAGCGGAAATCAAGCAGATAGTGGGTAGCCCCCCATGAGGCGACCAGCACCACTTCATTCGCCGAGATCATGGCGACGTCTCCCAGGGGATGGTTTTAGGCGATCACGCCAGGTGCGGGGTAATGCGACTCAGCAGGCGATCCTTCGGCATATACCCGACAATTCGATCCACCGGTTGCCCGTCCTTGAAGACGATCAAGGTGGGGATGCTCATCACGCCAAAAGCCATGGCCGTGTTGGGGTTGTGGTCGACATCCAACTTCGCCACCTGCAATTGACCATCGTATTCATCGGCGATTTCCTCCAACAAAGGCGCAATCAAGTGACAGGGCGCACACCAAGTCGCCCAAAAGTCGGTGATGGTGAGGATGTCACTGTTCAGAACTTTTGCTTGAAAGTCTTGATCGGTTACGGGGAAGGGGGCTGTCATCGAGTCACTCCTTGTGCTTTCCTGCATGTATGGATTCGACATTGCCGCGAGGCGATGAATGCACCCCTATGAATCAAGTGCTGTGCGTCCCCCGCCCCTCGGGCAATGATACGGTTTCAAAGTCGTCACCATCCTACCGCTTGCAGCGGAGGATTGTCAAAGACCGGATCGGTTCTGCAACCGGCCCAATTTCAGGGGACGCCGGCCCCCGACGTGATCACCTACGCCTTTCTCCGGAACTGGCTCATGTACAAGTCGTAGTAGAAGCCTTTCCGCGCCAGTAATGCTTCGTGCGCTCCGCGTTCGATAACCTCACCCTGGTTTAGGACCAGCACCTGGTCGGCATGATGGATGGTGCTCAGGCGGTGGGCGACGACAAAAGTGGTGCGTCCCGCCATTAGGTTTTCCATGGCCGCTTGAATCAAGCGTTCGGTGCGCGTGTCGACGCTGCTAGTGGCTTCATCGAGAATGAGGATGCGCGGGTTCGAGAGAGCAGCGCGGGCGATGGCGAGCAACTGCCGCTGTCCCTGGCTGAGCCCGCTTCCGCGCTCGCCCAGCACCGTATCGTAGCCTTGGGGCAGGCGTTCGATGAAACTGTCGGCATGGGCCAATCGGGCCGCATCGATAACCTCTTCATCCGTGGCGTCGGGGCGACCGAAGCGGATGTTGCTCATCACCGTATCGCTGAAGAGGAACGTGTCTTGCAACACGATGCCGATCTGACTGCGCAGACTGGGAAGCGTCACATCTCGCACGTCGAAATCATCGATGCGAATGGCCCCTTTGCTGACGTCGTAGAAACGAGGGATGAGGTTGATGATGGTGGTTTTACCGGCGCCGGTCGGGCCCACGATGGCGACCGTTTGTCCTGGCTCGGCCAGCAGATTGATGCCCTTGAGCACGGGCTCGCCCGGATTGTATTCGGCCCAAACATCGACGAATGCCACTTTTCCCTGAATGGCGGGCAGGGCTTTGGCGTTGGGCTTTTCGATGATTTCGATAGGTTCATCGATAATCTCGAAAATGCGTTCGGCGCCGGCGATGGCGTTCTGGATATTTGTCCACATCACGCTGATCTGGCGGATGGGTTGATTGAAGCGTTGGGCGTAGCCCAAAAAGGTGACGATCAGGCCCAGAGAGACCACGGATCCACCCAGCGCAGCGCCCTTGAGCAGCATGATGCCGCCGACCACCACGACCACAGCGATGGCGACGAATCCCAGCGCTTCCAGGGTGGGCGCCAGAGCCGAGGTGTAGCTGATGGCTTTGATGTTGGCATCGCGATTAGCGGCGTTGCTCTCACGGAATCGTTCGATATTGACGCCCTCGCGACTGAAGGCCTGCACCTCACGTACGGCGGAGATACCCTCCTGCAGTTCGGCGTTGATATTGCCTAGCTCGGAACGCGTCACACGAAAGGCCTTGCGCGCCTGGTTGCTAAACCACACAGTGGCGATAATCATCAGCGGCAGCACGGAGATGCTGATCAGCGCATACGCCCAGTTCAGGCTAAACATTTTGTAAACGATCCAGGCCAGCAGCAAAGCGCCGCTAAGAACCTGAATCAGGGCAAACCCCATGACCTGCTCGATAGTATTGGTGTCGTTGGTGATGCGGCTCATCACATCCCCAACTTCATTTTTGGAATAGTAACCCAACGACAACCTGTGAACATGTTCGAATATCTCGGTGCGCAATTCGCGCAGAACATGCTGTCCCGCCCAGTTCATCAGGTAAAACTGTAATCCGCCAGTTATGGAGCCGAGCGCATACAGTCCCACGATGAGTAGGACGAGCATCCCCAAGGCTTGTATGTATCCGGTGGTTGTGGTGGTCGGGGGTAGGGGATTGTACCAGCAGTTCGTTTGCGCGGCCGATTCTCCTCCCATCTGTTGCATCATTTCGGGGGCGCCGCCCTGGGGGCTGATACCGCCGGCAATCGCTGGCGTAATGTAGCAATCCACCGTCTGTCCGATCAGTTCAGGGGCGGTGACCTGCGCCCAGGTTCCGAGGATGAGCAGCAAGGCAATGCCCAGCAATGCCAGCTTGTACCTGGCAAAGTACGCGCCCAGGCGTTTCAGCGTCGCGCCCACGCTTTTCGGTTTGAGGGTTTCCTGATTCAATAAACGGGTTGTGTGCATGAAATGTCTTCCTGCTCAGTTCTGGGCGTCTGGCGCGATGTCTTCCACCAGTTGGCTCGAATAAATTTCGGCGTATTCGGGGCTGTTTTCCATGAGGTCTTCATGTTGGCCTCGGGCGACGATGCGGCCCCGCTCCAGCACCAAAATCTGATCGGCGTTGAGCACCGTGCTAATGCGTTGGGCGATCACAAAACTGGTGCGTCCTTTCATCAACCGGTCCAGAGCCTGCTGGATCTGGTATTCGGTGACAAGATCCACGCTGCTGGTGGAATCGTCGAGGATGAGGATGCGTGGATCGAGCAACAAAGCGCGGGCGATGGCGATGCGTTGTCTCTGCCCGCCGCTGAGCGTTGCGCCTCGCTCACCCACCGGCGTGGCGTAACCGTCGGGGAAGCCCATGATGAAATCGTGAGCGGCGGCGGCCTTGGCGGCGGCGATGATCTCCTCATCCGTGGCGTCGGGGCGACCGAAAGCGATGTTGTCGCGAATCGAGCCGCCGAACAGCGTCGTTTCCTGCAAGACAATGCCGATCTGATTGCGTAACGACTCCAACGTCACATCGCGCACATCATGGCCATCGATGAGCACCCGGCCTTTGGTGGCGTCGTAAAAGCGAGGGATAAGGTTGATGATGGTGGTTTTGCCGCTGCCAGTCGCCCCCAACAGTGCGACCATTTGCCCAGCTTTCGCCTCAAAACTGACATCAGTCAATACCGGTTCGCCTTCCGAATAGTAGCGGAATTCCACATTCTCGAAAACGACATCCCCGCGGATAGGCGGAAGCACGCTGGCGTCTTCTTTATCAACTACGTCGTTTTTAGCATCCAGGATAGCAAAGACGCGATGGGCGCTAGCGCTGGCCCGACTCATCATGCTGATAATCATCCCCAATTGGCCGATGGGGAAGAAAACGTAGACCAGGTACAGACTAAACTTCTGCCATTCGCCGAAACTGAGCGTTCCGTCGATCAGTTGCACCCCGCCGAAATACAGCACCACCGCTTGCCCCAGATTCGCCAGCAAGAAAACGACCGGAAACATAAAGCTGAAAATTATGCTGACCCGGATTTGTTGGTTCATCAGCGATTCGGCGGCATCATCGAAGCGTTTCTGTTCTTGCGGCTCGCGCACAAAAGCCTTCACCACTTTGATGCCGGCCATGTTCTCCTGCAAGATCGTGTTCAGTGCGGATAGACGACGTTGCACTTCGCTGAACAGGGGCTGACTGATCGCGCCGAAGACCATGAACAACAAAAACGCCAACGGTAGAATCGGCAGAACGAACAACGTCAATTTCATGTTCGTCAAAGCGAGGATGATCAGGGTTCCTGTGAGCAGCAACACCGCTTGCAGCGCCAAGAGTAGCCCCTGTCCCATGAACATGCGCACCTTTTCCACATCGTCGGTGGCCCGTACCATCAGTTGACCGGTGCGGTTGCGGTCATGGTAGCTGAACGAAAGTCGTTGGATTTTCGAGAAAAGATCATTGCGAAAATCAAAAGCGACGTGTTGGCTCACCGACTCCGACATGTAGGTCTGGGCGAAGGCGAAAAGGCCGCGGATAGCCGCAAAAAGAACAATCAGCGCCCCAGCCCAGTAGATCGCTCGTTCCGGGTTCGTGCTGATCGTCTCGAATTGCTGCATCGTCCATCCCAGTTTGCCCAACGCCACACTCAGGAACTGGCTGGGAATCTGCTGCAATTGTTGGGCGATCATGCCATTGATGACAGCATCAAGCACGTTCTGCACCATTTGCGGAACCATGAGCTGGGCGCCAACGCTGATGAAAAGGAAAACGTAGGCGGTGACAGCCATGCGTTTGTAATGGCCCAGGTAGCGGATCGCCCGACCGAGGGGCTTGAACCCCACCCCCTTCTTCTTTTTTCCGCCCCGACGAAGTGACATGGATGCTTGCAAAATGAATTCTCCTGAATTGAGAAGGATTTGATGATTTGTGATGACGTAATTCGTGGTGCGTGGTCCGTTCGCTCGATACTAACTTGACGGAACACGCACTACGCACCACGCTGCCATTTGGTTGTGGCTACGCCACCTTACGTTTTACGTATGCTGTAATTAACGCTTTACATCCCGTTTCGGCAGCGGCTCTTGCAGCAGCATGCGCAGGCACGAAGGGCGCAGGCTGAACATCGGCGTTTGCGCTTGATATTCGCGGTAGGCGTCGCCGAACTTGTGGATGGCTTCGCGCTCTTCGACCAATTTGATGAGCACAATCATGAAAACCATCTCCAACGGCGCGATGAACAAAATAAAAGTCGGAGACCCCAGGATCAAGGCCACGGCCCAGGGAAAAAAGAGCAGCCCCAGGTGCATGGGATGGCGCATGCACCGATAAACGCCCTCGGTGACCAGTTTGTTTGTGTCCATGCGGGGGATATCGCCCTCCCGGCCCTTTTGCGCCAACAAGCGGCCGGTGTAGCGACTGACCTGCATGACGAGTTTCAGCAAAATCAGGCCAGGGATGAGGGTAATCAGATGGAAGATGGGATTCAGGAACAAAGGTCGGAACCACTGCAAATCCAAATAGATTCCCAGAGCGCCACCACCGACCAACATGACAATCCAGAGCAACATACGAACGAACATTAGTGAATTCTCCTATGGGTTAGATTTTTCCTGGCAATACGTGTCGGGCAGGTCGCCGTGACGCGTCAGTGAAACGCGCAGTTTGTGCAACAACTCGCCGAGTTGAGTGACCTCGTCCGGCGTCAGATCCCTGGCAAGTTGGTTGAGATAAACCACATGCTCGGGCGTAGACTTGCGGATAAGCTCGCGGCCTTCGTCGGTGAGACGGATCTTGAATTGGCGACGGTCTTTGGGATCGAGGGTGCGCTCGATCAGGCCTTGCTCCTCCAGAGAGCGCAACAGCGAACTGATCGTGTTCTTGGTGACGTGTTGCATACGGCTGAGTTCGGTGGGCGAAAGCGACGCCTGTTCCATCTGTTCGGCCATGTGGAGGTGCAACAGCAATCGCCAGCGCGAGCCGGATAATTGAGCATCTCGCATGTGAGAGGAAATAAGCATTCCATACAGATGCGAAAGCATTTTGATCTGGCGCATCAGGTCGAGGCCGTGCATCTCGGTGATGCCGTGCCCCGCCATCATGCTGGCGAAGACTTGTTGGTGTTCGTGGTTCATGTCGTCAACTCAATTTGGTGATGGGTGTGATAATCACATGACGAATTATACGACACCGAACTAGATTTTATCAAATTCGGAACTTGACTTCGCATACAGGCATCTACGCGTTCCGACCGGCTACTTGAAGGAGTTCGCCAAGGCTGAAATGCCTCGCACTTTCCTCAATACACCCATTCCTCAAACAACGCCGTCAAATCACATTCACAGTGCTGCTCCGCCAGCGCCTGCAGGCCCTCGGGCGTGGCGATGTCCCATTTGTAGGTCTCAACGTAGTCGCGCAGGAACGCCTCGAAGGTCTCGATGCCCATTTCCTGCGCCAGCGCCTCGAAGAACAGCGGCCCGCGGCCATAAACGATTGCACCGTATTCCTGGTCGCTGTAGGCGGCGACCGGCAGTCCAATGGGGATGTCCTCATAATCGAGTCGCGACCAGCGGCCATTCATGCCTGCCCGCGCTTTCGCGTAGCCCTGAACGCCATAAACATCATTGTAGTACATCATGGTGACGAACTGCGTCAGCGCTTCGTCCAACCAGGGATCGTCGAGCTGATCGTTGCCGACCATGTTGTAAAACCATTGGTGTCCCACCTCGTGTGCGGTGGCGGACTCGAAAAACTGCAGGTCGGGATCGTAAATGGAGAGGGCCACAACCACCAGTCCGGGATACTCAACGCCGCCGGCCAGGGTAGGCGTTCCCACCACGTCCAACTCGGTGTAGGGATAGAGGCCATAGCGTTCACTGAAGATTTTGAGGGCGTCGGTGGCGTAGCGCAGGGCTAAGGCGTTTTCGTCGGCCAGATTGGGTGTGGCGTAGGCGTTGACGGTGGTTTCGCCCACGGTCTCGCTGAGCACTTCGTAGCGGTCGCTGGCAGCGAAGAAGAAATCGCGCGCCGGGCCTGCAGCGATG
>DUEF01000275.1 GCA_011176555.1 Caldilineae bacterium | reverse complement strand
TTGATGGCCATCCGTGAGGACGAGGACGCGGCCGAAGTGATGGGCGTGGTCGCGCCGAAAGCCAAGACCTGGGCCTACGTTCTTTCCGCGGTCTTTCCCGGCATCATCGGCGTGCTCTTTTTCTTCAAAAACGGCAACATCGAGCCTGGCGACGCCTTCCGCCTGCAATTTTCCATCGAATTGATCGTAATGGTGATGTTGGGCGGGGCCGGCACCGTGCTGGGCCCGGTGCTGGGCGCAGGCGTCTATCAGCAGATGCGTAAAGTGCTGCTCACCACGCCGATCTTCAAGAATGTGCAATTGGCTGTGGCCGGCCTGCTCCTGCTGCTCATCATCCTTTTCATCCCCAGAGGTGCAATCGGCTGGCTCCGTTCTCGCTCGGCCAAAATGCGGAGGGTGCTCGAATGATCTTGCAAATTCAAAACGTCACCAAACGATTTGGCGGCCTCACCGCTGTCAAAGATGTCAGTTTCGATCTGGAAGAAGGTGAAATCCTGGGATTGATCGGCCCCAACGGCGCTGGCAAGACCACCCTCTTCAATTGCATCAACGGCGTCTATCCCCCCACCGAGGGCAAGGTCATCTTCAACGGAACCGACATCACCGGTTCCCCCACCTACCGCGCTTCGCACCTGGGCCTCTCCCGCACACATCAGATTGTGCGTCCTCTGAACGAATTGACTGTTCGGGAAAATGCGGTTGTCGGCGCTTGTTATGGTCGAGAAAACATGGGCCTGGGCCCGGCCAATGAGGTGGCTGAAGAAGTGCTGAAATTCGTGGGCTTGTACGAGCGCATCGATCAGTTGGCCATCAGCCTGAACGTGGCGCAGAAAAAACGCCTGGAAATGGCCCGGGCGCTGGCTGCGCGCCCTTACCTGTTGCTACTCGACGAGGTGCTGGCCGGTTTGAACACAGCCGAAGTCACCTCGATGTTGGACACCATCCGCAAAATCCGCGAACAAGGCGTCACCATCATCATGATCGAACACATCATGCACGCGGTGATGAATCTCTCGGATCGCATCATCGTCCTGAACTACGGCGAACTGATCGCTGAGGGCACGCCGGACGAGGTTTCGCAAAACCCTGAAGTGATCGAGGCCTACTTGGGTGATCCCGACCTGGCGGCGCGATTGCTCGAGGAGGAGAAAGCGTAACATGGCACTGTTAGAAGTTCACAACATCAATTCCGGTTACGGCGAATTGCAGATCCTGTGGGGCGCTACGCTGGAGTTGGAGCAGGGTCGGCTGACGACGCTGGTCGGGGCCAATGGCTCCGGCAAGACAACGCTGCTGCGCACCATCATGGGCCAGATCAAACCCTGGGAGGGCAAGATCATCTACCAGGGCCAGGACGTGAGCAAGTTGCCGGCCTACACCAAGGCCGACATGGGCTTGATCATGGTGCCGGAAGGCCGCCAGCTTTTCACCGAGATGTCGGTGCGAGAGAATCTGGAAATGGGCGCGACGCCCAAACATGCCCGCGCCGCCATGTCGAGAAACCTGGAAAAGGTGTTCGATATCTTCCCCCGCCTGCTCGAACGCGCCGACCAAAAGGCGGGAACCATGAGCGGTGGCGAACAGCAAATGTTGGCGGTGGCGCGCGGCATGATGTCTGAACCGACCATCCTCATGGTGGATGAGCTCTCGCTGGGCCTGGCTCCCGTGCTCACCCTGGATCTGTTCATGGCCCTGCGCCGCCTGATCTCCGAGGGCATCACCATCCTTCTGGTGGAGCAGAACGTACGCATGGCCCTCAAGGTGAGCGATTACGCCTATGTCTTCAACGAGGGCCAGGTCGAGTTGCAAGGCCCCTCGCACGAAGTGGAAAACAACGAAGAAGTGCGCCGCGCTTATCTTGGCATTTGATGTAGGTCGGTAGACCGGTAGGCCAGTAGACCGGAAAACCGGTAGACCGGGTCTGATCGCTTCCATACGAATTCGGCGATGACTTCCCGGTTTACTGGTTTACCGGCTTCCTGGTATACTGCTTCGACAGCTTCCCATCCTACAATCCCATGAAACCTGACTACATTCTTGAAACCTGTCTGTACGTCACCGATCTGGACGCGGCCAGGGCATTTTACACGGATATCCTCGGGCTGGAGTTCGTCATGCAGGAAGCAGGGCGGCACGTGTTCCTGCGCTGCGGCGACAGCATGTTCTTACTGTTCAATCCCGAGCAGACGCCGATCGTCACCGGCTTTGCGCCCCCGCACGGCGCGCTTGGGCCCGGCCACGTCGCCTTCGCCATGCGCGAGGCGGACATCCCGGCCTGGCGCGAGCGTCTGCAAACCGCGGGAGTGGCCATCGAGACCGAATTCGAGTGGCCCCACGGCGGCTACTCCATCTACTTTCGCGACCCGGCGGGGAACAGCGTGGAACTTGCAACGCCACGATTATGGGGGTTAGAATAGCGGACGGGCGTGTTTCGTGGTTCGTGTTCCGTAGCGTTGACCCAAAAAGACGGACCACGCAAGACGCAACACGGATTAACGCATCCAACGCACATTTTACGGTGTAACCCTCCAATGGCGTCACCTCGTTCCCTTTTGCTAACGCTCGCTTTTGCCTCCATCTTAGCCTGCCTGACCGCGTGCACCCAACCAGGCTCTGGTCCCCCCGCGTTCGAGGTGGTCCCCCACAAGCCGGAGACCGCCATCGCCTACCGGGTGGAGGGGGACGCCGTCATTTTCGACATCTTCAGCCACAGCGGTATTGGCGGTGCGGACGTCTCTCTGACTGAGGGGACGATGCCCTCGCAAATGCTGCTGCGCTTTCATCTCAAAGGCCTGGAATCGTTGCAATTCGCCTACGGCGAAACAGCTGTCTCGGGCGAAATCGTAGTTTCGCTGGCGGTTTCCAGTTCGGGAGAGCACGATGTCCGGGAAACCGTCACACTGGGCGAAGACAGAACAGAAACGCCACTCACGCCGGACAGCCCGTATTGGATGGCTGTGAGCATTACGCCTGCTGAAGGAGCCACAGCCAGCATCCCCCTGGCGAACGGCTATTTCGAGGTGACGCCCCCCGCCGATTTCCTTCACGGCGACTACCAAGACTTTACGGTGGAATGGATCGATTTCTATCGTTGATGATTTCGCACTCCAAACCCGCCGCCTGATTTCACTCAATCTTTTTCTTTTTCCAGCCCCGATGCCTGTCTCCCGGCATCGGGGCTGTTGTTTTCCCTGATGCAGCCATAAGGGAAACTGCTGGTTGTGGCTCCTGAGGATCAAGACTATTAGGCGGGGTGTAGGGTTTCGAAAAACAGCATTTACACTCATCGTCATAGTTTTGGGCTTGCTCGCGGCAGGCCTGACCGTATTCGCCAGTCCCGGCGGCGTCAGCACCCTGGGCGACTTCGTCTGGTTCGACGAAAACGGCAACGGCGTCAAGGATGAAAGTCCCGAATGGGGCAATTCCGGCATCGATGGCGTATTGGTCAACCTGTATCTGGATGACGCCGACGGCGTGTTCGAGCCCGGGACGGACGACACGCTGACCAAACAGATGACCACCGGCGACAATCCTGGCACCACCGAAGTCGAGCGCGGCTGGTACGATTTCACCGAAATTGGAGACCATCTGGGCTGGTGGGTCGAGATCCCGGACAGCAACTTCGATCATGGCGGCCCGTTGGAAGGCTATGAGTACACCGGCAATAACGCCTCGAACGCCTACAACGGTCCAGAACCTCGTTACGAGTCAGATGACCATCGACAACGTTGTTTACGACGGCATCTATCAATTCCTGAATGTATCCCCAAGCACCGCCGGGGATGCAGCGACCAATTACTTCGTAGCCATTTCCTCCGAAAATCTGAAAAGCCAGGGATATGGATTCAGTAGCACCGGTACATCCACCGAGCCCCTGAGTAACGAGGATCGTGATGACGGGCGTCCTTTTTCCCCCACTGTGCATAACACCCAGTCATCGATTGAACAGGATCGCATCGAAGCCTCCACCTACGTGGTCAGCGAGATCTTTCCGCTCATCAAGGGTGGCCAGACCCCAAGCTTGGCCGCGGCCGACTGGGGCGATGCGGTGGGGTACGCAGACATCAGTTCCTACATGACCGTGGACTTTGGCTTCTTCAAGAGCGGCCCCAATGCTGTGACGCTCGCCTCTATGAATGCCAAC
>DUEF01000274.1 GCA_011176555.1 Caldilineae bacterium | reverse complement strand
CTGTTCAGCGGCAGGCGGCGCCAGTTCCTCGTTGTCGATGGGTATGTTGGGGGCCAACGAGGGCGCAACTGGCGGCGGGGGCAATTCCAGGCCCTCGGGCAACGCATCTTCGACCGGGTACAGGTAGGCGCTGGGGATGATGCTCTTGCCGCTGCCCGAGGGCTGCCACCACAACTGCATCTGCCGGGATCCGCCCAGCTCGTTGTAGCGCACTTCGATGTCGTGGAAGCCCTCAGCCAGATCGATGACGCCTTCCCGGTATTCCGAGCCGTGCGAACCGCCGTTATCGACGACCTGCTGTCCATCGATGAACACCAGCGAGCCATCGTCGGAGCGAGTTCCGAACAGATACCGCCCGCTGGCCGGCGCGGCGATCTTGCCCACCCAACGGATGGAATAGGGCGCGGGCAGAACGTTATTGGGGATGATAAAGAGATCCCGCTGGATCAACGAGGGCGTTCCCGACCAATCCGGTGAATTGTAGTAGTATCCCACCAGGCCATTGGCCGCGCCCGGCAACGAGTAGAAAGCCTCAGGCGGTATGGTGGTCAGTTGCGAATTTTGGGGCGTGGCCCAACGTAGTTGCAGCAGACCCGGAGCCTCACCAGCAGTGTACTCCACCTGCAGATCCTGGAACCCGCCCGCCAGGGTGCGCCCCACCTGCTCGCTGCCATCCAGCACCCGCAGCACTTCCTCACCGTCCAGCAGCAAACGGCCTTCGCCGCCCATTGCCGTTAATTCGAAGACATATTCGCCATATTGCGGGGCCAGCAGCGCGCTGTCGTAGCGAGCGACAAAGGGCGGGGCCAGAGGCTGGTCGAGAAAAAAGTCGATATCGATCTGGGGGATCTGCTCGCCACGCACCGGCGCTTGATTCGGATCATCGCCGGGGATGTAGGCTGCCTGCAAGCCGCGCGCCGCCTGCACCGCCGAATGCGGGATGTGGAAGGTGACAAACAACGTGCGCCCAAAATCATCCCGATGCACCTGGGGCTGGCCGCTCGGATAAAGTTGTTGCAGCAACGGCAGCAGGCGCTCGTCCCCGAATTCCAGCAAGAAGGTCACGTCGCCGCCCGGGTCATCACGCAGCGGGATATGCTGGGCGAGGTTGAGCTCCCGCAGGTTGTGCGGCCCGCCGATGAACGTGACCGCCGAGTGGTGAATGTACTGCGGCGTCATGTAGATGATTTCGTCTGCGGGCAGCGTGGTCAAGTACTCGCCTACCGCGGATTCGCTGGGACTGTAGGCGTTTTGCACCGAGCTATCCACCGCCTGCACCCGGAAATAGGTGTGAAGATTGGCGGCCATGACGAAAATGACCACAGCGCTGAGGCCAATCGCCAGCGGTTTCCAGCGTTTCTGGCCCCAGGCCCCCTCCCAGGCCCGCCAGATCTGGCTGAACACGGCCGCCACCAGCAGGTAGATGACCGGGATCAGGCCGATGGGACGGCGGGCGGTGGGCGCTTCGTGCGCGACCGAAAGCACGGCCACGCTCGCCACCGCCGCGAACCAGATCAGGTAGAAGAAGGGAAGCTCCTTCCAGAACCAGCGCAGGGCCCAGGCCATGCCCAGCACGAGCAGCACGGCTACAACCGCATGCAAAAGCGGCGCGCCCGGCAGATTGTTCAGCGCCGCCATATCGCCCTGCCAGTTGAACATGTACAACGTCTTGAACAGATTCGACCACAGCGGCGCGTACGAGCCTGCGGCCTCGACATCGCGGAAGATCGAGATGTGGTTGATGCGGGAGATGAAGACGTTCCAGTTGCGGAAGGTGTAGGCCGCCAACGGGGCCACAGCCACGACCGCACCCACCGCGAAAACCACCATGCCCTCGAAATCCTGGCGAATGCGTTGGCGGTGGGTGATGAGCCAGTAGACGAAATAAGCGGCGAAGAAGAAGGGAACGACGCGATAAGCCGTGTAAGTGTTCATGCCCAGGGCCAGCATCACGCCCGAAAGCGCCCACCAGCGCCGTCGCCCGGTTTTCAGGGCTTTGAACAGGAACAGCACCTGCAACGACAGCACCAACGGCATCAGGATCAGTTCGTAGACGATGCGACTGAAGGTGATATGCCAGCGGTCGGCGGCCAGCAGCGCGGTGGTGAGCAGGGCGATGCGCTGGTCGTAGAGATCTTTCGCCAGAAAATAGAAGACCAGCACCGTGAGCACGCCCACCGTGGCCGAGACCATGCGCATCGTCTGCACGCTCTGACCAAAGAGCTTGATGAAGAGGGCGATGATGTAGGTGAACAGCGTGGCCTGCCCTTCGTTGGTTTCGGCGTAGGGTCTGTACGGCGCGCCGCTCAGCCATTTGAGCGCGTCCAGGCCGTTGTTGCCCTCGTCCGATTGCAGGCCGTTGGGGAAGGCGTCGAGCGCATAAAATCGGGCCCCCGCGGCCACAATCAGGATCAGCACCAGCAGCACGAGTACAAGACGCCGGTCGAGTGAAAAACCATCTGTGGAGTTTGCATCCCCAGATGCGAAACCTGCGTCCCCGGATGCAGGCCGCGACCGCTCATCCAACCAAACCCCCACCAAAAACAGCGGAATCGCCGCCAGCCACAGCCAAAACGCCCAACCATCGTACTGACCCGACCAGAACTGCGTCGTCGCAATCCCGACCAAGATCACCGCCCCGACCGCCAGTCCGAGCCCCACCTTTTTCCACTGCCGGCGCAGGGGCAATACCGGCCAATCCCGCGGTTTCAGCGAAGCTGCGGCGAAAATAACGCCCGCCAGAACGAACAGCCACAGCGAATCGCGCGGGATGCCGCCGGTCGTCAGCCAGCGCTGAGCCACGGCCGCCAGGAGGACGGCGATGAGGAAGTAGAGGAGGCGGGGCATAGGAAAGTGGTTACTGGGTATTGGGTATTGCTATTCGTTTACAGAAAATCGCCGCTAACACGTCATCGGGCGCTAGCCATCAATGATAACCATTCTTCCGCTTGTTGGCTAGCTGGGGCCAGGGTGAAAAAACGAATGCTCAATGGCCAATTGCCAATGGTCAATGGTCAATAATCGCATCGCCGGGGCCAGGGAAAATCCGTTCCATTCTCAATCCGCTGACGCTTGGGGTCGCAGGTATTGCGGCGCGACCGGCTGTAGGGGCTGGCCGGGCGGCTGCCAGAAGAACTCCATCGCCTTGCCGCCGCCGCGCTGGAAGTAGTCGATGCGCACAGTGTGGGGCCCGGCGGTGAGATCGAGTGTGGGCT
>DUEF01000273.1 GCA_011176555.1 Caldilineae bacterium | reverse complement strand
GGCTGACCGCGAGAGATATTTGCGCTGGGCCACAGCTTGTGCAGCAAGGTGCGGGCTTTTCCACACATAGAAGAGCAACCGCGCGCCGAACGAGACGCGAATCTGCCGCAGGCAGGAAGAGCAGGACGACATGACGCAGGAATCGTACGAAGTCGAAGAACTCCTCATCGAAGAGGAAATGAAGGACGCGTACCTGACGTTCGCCATGAGCGTCATCATCAGCCGCGCCCTTCCCGACGTGCGCGACGGCCTCAAGCCCGTGCATCGTCGCATCCTTTACGCGATGCACAGCATGGGCTTGCGCCACGACAAATCGCACCGCAAGAGCGCGCGCATCGTCGGCGAAGTGCTGGGCAAGTTCCATCCGCATGGCGATAGCGCGGTCTACGATGCCATGGTGCGTATGGCCCAGGACTTCTCCATGCGCTACCCCCTGGTCGACGGTCAGGGCAACTTCGGCTCCATCGATGGCGATAGCGCCGCGGCCATGCGCTACACCGAAGCCCGCCTCACGGAAATCGCCGAGGAAATGCTGGCCGATCTGGACAAGGAAACCGTCGATTACGGCCCGAACTTCGATGAAACCCTGACCGAGCCCCTGGTCCTGCCCTCCGCTTTGCCCAACTTGCTGCTCAATGGCGCCAGCGGCATCGCCGTGGGCATGGCCACCAACATCGCACCCCACAACCTCAACGAAGTCATCGACGCCCTGGCATTCATCATCGACCACTACCACGCGGTCGATGAGATCACGCTCGGACATCTGATGTACTTCATCAAAGGGCCGGATTTTCCCACCGGCGGCCTGGTTTACCGCTACCGCGAGGGCAAAAACGGGCACGAGGACATCATCGCTCAGGCCTATGCCGGGGGCCGGGGCCGACTTCTGGTCCAGGCCAAAGTGCATGTCGAGGCCATGAGCCGCAATCGCAACCGCCTGGTTGTCACCGAACTGCCTTATCAGACCAACAAGACCCGGCTCATCGAGCGCATCGCCAACCTGGTGCGGGATGGCAAGATCGAGGGGCTTACCGATCTGCGGGATGAATCTGACCGGCAGGGCATGCGCATCATCATCGAACTCACCCGCAACGTCGATCCCGACGACATCCTCAAAGCGCTGTACAAACTCACGCCCATGCAGCAGACTTTCGGGATCATCAACCTGGCGCTGGTCAATGGCCAACCCCGGTTGCTCTCCCTCAAACGTATGCTGTTGCTTTTCCTGGATCACCGGCAGGAAATCATCCGCCGGCGGTCGGAATACGAACTGGCGCGGGCCAGAGCGCGGGCGCACATCGTCGAAGGCTTGCTGATCGCCCTGGCCCACCTGGACGATGTCATCGCCACCATCCGCCGCAGCCCCGACACCGACACCGCTCGCGGGCGCTTGATGCGGAAGTTCAAGCTGTCCGAGGTGCAGGCGCAGGCCATCCTCGACATGCAGCTCAAACGCCTGTCCAAACTGGAGCGGGACAAACTCCAGGCCGAGCACAAGGCCCTGCTCGAACGCATCCGCTATCTCGAAGACCTGCTGGCGCACCCCGAAAAGATCCTGAGCGTGATCAAACAGGATCTCCTGGCCTTGAAAGAAAAATACGGCGATTCGCGGCGTTCGCAGATTGTCGACCGGCAGGGCGTGGCGCTGACCGCCAGCGAATTCCTGTCCGATGAAGAAGTGCTGGTGCTGCTCACGAAAAAGGGCAAGTTCTTCCGGCAATCATTGGCCGGGCGGCGGCGCGGCTCCCTGCCCCGGCGCGTGGCCGACGCCCCCATCGTCATGGCTGCGGCGCCGGCGCGCGACTCGGTGTTCCTGTTTACGGCCGCGGGGCAGGCCGTGCAGAAACGCATCCACCAGATTCCTGACGACGACAACATCGACTTCTCGGAGATCACCGAGCTTCGCTCGGACGACGATGTCGTGGCGATGTTGGCTCTGGCCCCACCGGCAGATGGTGAACCCGACCATAGCATTTTCCTCACCACGCAAGAGGGCCGTTGCAAGCGCATCGCCGTGTCCGAATTATGGTCGGCCGCGCACACTTCGCCGATGGTGATGAACGTGGAGGAAGGCGACGCTCTGGTTTCGGCGGTGTTGTGCGACACCAACGATGATCTTTTGCTGATCACGAGGCTGGGGCAAGCGATCCGTTTTGCTCAGGACGAAGTGCGGGTGATGGGCCTCTCGGCCGCGGGCGTGTTGGCGATGAAGCTGAGCGCCGGAGATCAGATCGCCGGGGCGGATTTATGCAAGCCCGGACATCAGGCGCTGCTGCTCACGACTTATGGCTACGGCATGCGCACGAGCCTCATCAAATTCCCCTCGCAAAAGCGTTACGGCAGTGGCGTCAAGGGCATGAGTCTCACCCGCAATCACGGCGCGGTCGAGGCCCTGGCCGTCGTGGAGGACGCGCACGAGATGTTTGTGATCATGAACAAGGGGGCGATGCGGGTGCTGCGTCTGGACGATGCGCCGGCGGCCAATCGCGGCGGTCGCGGCCGCCAGATAGCCAGCCTGAAGGGCAGCGAGGTGGAACGCCTGCTGGCGCTCATCATCCCCAAGGTGAAGGGAAGCGACGGCGCAGATGAACCACCGCCGCCACCACCACCGCCGCCGCCGCCCAAGCGCACGACGCGACGCCCCGCCAGGAAAGCTGCCGCCGCCACTGTCGCGGCATCGACCGCCAAAGCGAAATCGCCCGCTCGATCGAGCACGACGAAAAAGACGACGACGCCAGCGAGCGCCAAACCGGCGGCCAAAACCAAGACATCGACAAGTACCCGTAGGACCAGGCGCGTCAAGAAGCCCGCCGCCAAATCCACTACCCAGAAAGCCCCAGCCAAACGCACAACCTCGACCAGTCAGAAAAAGACCACGAGCACAGCGAAACCTGCCGCCAAGACCACGAAATCACCGGCCAAGACATCCCCAAAATCTCAGGCCAAGGCGAAACCGGCTGCCAAGAAAACCACGACCACCCGCAAATCGAGCGCCAAGCCCAAGAGCACCAGGGCCAAGCCGGGCAGCCTCGCCAGCATCAAAAAACGGGTGCAGCGCAAACGCAAGTCCAAAACGCCCGACCCCTCGGTTCAACCCAAACTCCCGCTTGATTAACAGTCGACAATCAACAGTCAACAGCTAACAATCAACGTCACCCGACCATGTCCTTCCAGTAGCCCTCGAATCGATCCACAAAGACTCGGGGCTTTTCTTCGTAAATGCGACCGCCCAGGGCGAAGGCGTCGGCCTGGAGTTCGGGCCGGAAGCGGTCGATGAGCGCCAGCAGGGAGCGCATTTCTTTTTTAGAGGCCGTCAGCTTCGGCGTCGTCTGCACCACGACGCTGAGTTCGGACAGGTCGTGATCCAGGCCTAACAGATCGGAGAGCGTGTCCAGATCTGTCGCCAGCGCCCCGACGATGGCCGGTTCGAGGGGGTTGAGGATGCGCATCTGGTAACGCAGGTATTTGACGCGTTTGCGCCATTCGTGCAGATTTGCGGTGGTGGGTTCCGCCTGGGAGGTGAACATGGCGCGGCGGCCGCGGCGATACACGCGACGCAGCCCCAGGCGGAGCGTTGAAAAATCTTCGGTTTCAAGCGGGAGGTGGGCCAAACGATCCCGGCCTGCCTGGAGGTCTGCGGCGACCGCGTCCAGGAGTTTTCCCTCCTCCACGGCGGCCCGCAGCGCCCGGCGATGTTTGTTCATCAGCCCGTCTCTGGTCGTGGCGAAAGCGCCTGCGGGCAGGTCATCGGCGAATCGTTCGCACAGGGCATCCAGGGTCTCGGCCATGACCGCGCTGCTCCGCAGATCGGAGAGGGCGCGGGCCGCGTCGCGGTAGAGCGCATTCTCCCGGCGATACACATCACGCCCGATCTCATCCCGCACCAGGCGCAGCACCGCGCGGGTCTTTTTGCAACACTTGCGCGTGTCATGCACCGCGTTATCGACATCGTTCGTCGGCGTCGTCAGTTGCCAGATCGCCCTGTCCACCTGTTCCAGAGCGATACGCTTGAGGCCAAGGGGCAAGGGTTCGCCTTTTTGCAGGCGATACGAGGTGCTCGGTTGCTTGGTAACGGTCTTTCTTTTCGCCATATCCTTCTGCTTTACCCTGGTTCGCATTCTAAGGGATTCGTAAATCAATCCGCCATTTCGAGCAACGCCAGACCACGTTCGAATTTGGATTGATTTTGGGGGATGATCTTGCCTCTTCGCACTAACTCGTCATCGATCGAATGCATCAATGCCTCGCTGCAGGCGTCAGCTAGCTCGATTTCCAATTCCCAAGCGTGACTTTCACGTCCTCCCGCCAGCCAGACGACTTCGTCGATGCTCATTTCGGATACGACTATGCCCTCGTGAACGAGATTGGTGAAATGACGATTTTGCCGCACCTCGAATAAGGGGTGCAACGTCTTGTGGCGGAGGATATCCATCGCCATGTCTCTGGCCGGGCCAGGCGTCCAGGTCTGGGGAGCAGCAGGATGGTCGGTTTCAGCCCACAGTTCGGTGCGACGGTGCACATGCCCGCTGCTCTTGTTCAGGCTTTTCAGTTGCACGATGCCTCGCGTGGCTGTGCGACGGTAGCGGAAAGCGTAGCCCAGCGCCATGAACGCTCTGTCCGCGGTGTCGAGATAGGTGTCGTGATGGCGCCGGGTTTGAAATCCGGCTATTTCACAGGGGCCCAACTGTTTTGCAGCCAGTAGTTCTTGAACAAATGAGCTATCGGCAATGCGGTATTTTATTTCGCTTTCGACCTTTGTGGCCATGGCAGTGCACGCGAGACGAGAATTGGTTTGGACTATGAATCATTTTAGCATATCCCATCTATTTGTCTACAATGGATTGTTGCCCGGCGTCACCGATACCACGAATGATTCGGATATGAGATGAGAGGGTTTCAGTCTCGCGTAAACGGTCGAGAGGGATGACGAAGCTCATGTGCGTAAATATCCAGCCAATGAAAAAGCGGCTGACCCGCGAACGGGCCAGCCGAAACAGAGGAGTGCGCATTCCCAGATGCGTTTACCCGAAACGTTCCTCAAGGATCTCCGCCAGTGTGGGTTGGCCGATGCACTGCAATTCGTAGCGCACCCGCTGGTGGGGATGTTCGATCTCGGCCACTTTGCCCAGGTCGATGGGCGTGCCAATGATCACCAAATCACAGGGAACCCGGTTGATTGTGGCCTCCAGGTCTCGGATTTGAGCATCTCCGTAGCCCATGGCCGGGAGCACAGGGCCGGTGGTGGGGTATTTTTCGTAGGTGGCGGCGATGGAATCCACGGCCCAGGGACGCGGATCGATGATTTCGGCGGCGCCAAAGCGGCGAGCCGCGACCACACCGGCGCCATAGCTCATGCCGCCGTGGGTCAGGGTGGGGCCATCTTCGACCACAAGCACGCGTTTGCCGCGGATGCTGGCCGGATCATCCACGAAAATGGGGGAAGCAGCCTCCACGACCTGAGCCTGGGGCGCCAGCTCGTGGACGTTATCCCGCACCGCGGCGACGCCTTCCAGATCGGCGGTGTCGACTTTGTTGATCACGATCACATCGGCCATGCGTACGTTCGCTTCGCCCGGCCAGAAGCGGGTCTCGTGGCCGGGGCGATGGGGATCGACCAACGTGATCTGCAAGTCAGGTTTGTAAAAAGACAGATCGTTGTTGCCGCCATCCCAGAGCACGATGTCGGCCTCCGCCTCCGCCTGCCGCAGAATCGCCTCGTAATCGACGCCGGCGTACACGATCAAGCCCCGATCCAGGTGCGGTTCGTATTCCTCGCGCTCCTCGATCGTGCACTCGTGTTTGTCCAGATCGGCGTAAGTGGCGAAACGCTGCACGGCCTGCGCCGCCAGATCGCCATACGGCATGGGATGGCGCACCACGACGACCTTTTTGCCGAGTTCGCGCAAGATGTCAGTCACGCGCCGGGTGGTCTGGCTTTTGCCTGCGCCCGTGCGAGCGGCGGTGATGGCCACGACCGGCTTACTGCTTTCGAGCATGGTGTCGCTGGCTCCCAGCAGCCAGTAGTTGGCGCCGGCCGCCACGACGCGCGCAGCCAGGTGCATAACATATTCGTGCGAGACATCGCTGTACGCGAACAGCGCCACATCGATGGCCTGCTCTCGGATGATGTTTTCCAACTCGGATTCGGGTAGGATGGGAATGCCGTTCGGGTAGAGGGGACCGGCCAGTTCCGGCGGATATTGGCGGCCTTCGATATTGGGGATTTGGGTGGCCGTGAAGGCGACGACTTCGTAGTGGTCGTCGTGACGAAAATTGGTGTTGAAATTGTGAAAATCACGCCCCGCGGCGCCTAGGATCAATACGCGTTGTTTGTTCTTCATCGTTGAAGACGCTCCCTTGATTGAGATGAGTGTTGGTTGAAGCATTATGCGTGGTGCGGCGTGGTCCGTTCGCTCGATACCAACTTGACGGAACACGCAATACGCAACACGCTGCCATTTGGTTGTGGCTTCGCCACCTTATGTTTTACGATTCTGTATTTTCTTCTTTCTCTTTCTCCTCTTCTGTCGTCCACCCTGTGAACACTGCGCGCGGCCGGTAGGTGAATTGGGCCATGACGACGCCTAACACATACAGGCCCAACAGCGGGAACATGACAATCGACATGGTGAAAGGATCGGGCGTGGGGGTGATGACGGCCGCCAGGACGGCGACGATGACGATTGCATAACGCCAGGTTCCGCGCAGTTGTTCCGGCGTGACTAGGCCCAAGCGCGCCAGCAACGCGATCACCAACGGCGTTTCGAAGGCCAAGCCGATGTACAGCACGAAGTTGAGGACGAACGACATGTAGTAGCCGACCGCATACTCGGCTTTGAACAGATCGCTGAGGAATAGTTGGAGATAGTTCAGTGTGAACGGCAGGACGATCAGCGAGGCGAAAGCCACGCCCGCGGCAAAGAGAATGCCGGCCGCGGGCAGCACGAAATACAATGCTTTCCTTTCTTTGCTGGTCAGACCGGGCACGATGAACGAAAATATCTGATACAGAACCACTGGCGAAGCCAGAATCACCCCCAAGATCAGCGCCGCCTTGAAATATATGATGATATTTTCGGTCGGTTTCAGCAATTGCAGTTGGGTGATGTCCTGCAACGGGGCGATCAGGAGTTCCAGAAATTGCTTGGCCCCGAACACACCGATCACCATGCCCGCGACAAGCGCCAACGACGCCTTGATCAGACGGTCGCGCAGTTCTCGCAGGTGTTCGATGATGGGGGCTTGTTGCTGGGCTGTGGTCACGGTGGTATGAGGTTAGGCCGTAAAATGTGCGCTGCGTGCGATAATGCGTGTTGCGTGGTCCGTTCTCTCGATGCTAACTTGTCGTATCACGCACTACACACCTCGCTGCCTTACGCTTCCGGTGGCGAATCGTCCGTATCCTCGGCCGGGTGAGCACCCATCCTGGGCAATCTGCGCCACCGGATTCGGTGGGCGTTCTCCCGGCGCATGGGGCGGCGCTATCGTCGGTTGTCCGACGGCGGGGGGAGCGGTCGTCGATGGTTGACCGCCCAATTGCGACATGGGGTTGGTTGTACGAGGCGCTGCCGGGGTTTGTTTGGGGGCGGGGCGTTGCACATCGGGATCGATGAGATTACCAAGTTGTGCGGTGGGATTCAATTCATCCGCCAGGCTCCGGATCTCATGCAGTGGCCGCAATTCCTCTGCAAACTCCTGATTGAAATTCCTGATGATCGTTCGGACCTGCGCGGTGTATTCGCCCAACTGCCGCATGATTTTGGGCAGGCGCTCGGGGCCGATAAACACCAGGATGAGAATGGCGATGAACAGAAGTTCGCCGATGCCGATGTTGAACATGCGCTAGTTCGACTGTACAGGAGGAATCAGCATTTCGTTGAGGTTGATGTTGCTACGGGTCGACGCCCCCAAAACGCCATTGATGAAGCGCGGGCTCGCGTCTGCTCCGAACTCTTTGGCTAGCTCGACCGCTTCGTTGATCGCGACCTTCAGCGGCGTGCCTTCCAGCCCCGTTTCCCACAACGCCATCCGCAGGATGTTGCGGTCGATGACGGCGATCTGGTCTACGGGCCAATCGGGTGCGAAACGAGCGATGATGTCGTCCAGTTGAGTTTGATAGAGCACCACGCCATGAACGATGGCGCGGGCGAAATCGGCGGCTTCTCGACTCAGCGGCGGCTCCTCGTCAGTCAGACGGGCCGCCAACACCTGGCCAGGAGGATGCTTGGTGACATCGATTTCATAAAGGGCTTGCAGCGCGACCCGACGTGCGCGGTGGCGGGCTTTCATAAAACTTGGATGCTGTTTGGGTATGTGACGTTGTCGATACGCACATCTACGCCGG
>DUEF01000272.1 GCA_011176555.1 Caldilineae bacterium | reverse complement strand
TATTCAGTATATCGATCCCGTTGCGCGGCTGCAACACATGGCTTACTACCAGACGCCTGAGAAGGATTGACCTCTGCAAGTGGGGCTTGTCCAATTTTCTTCGCAACGCCAAGTTTTCCACATGCAGGTCGGTTTTTCCACAGAAATCGTCAAGTTATCCACAGTTTACGCGCGAAAGGGACAGGATGACAGCCTGTCCCTTCGATTTTGGTTGCGTAGTTTTGAACGTCGTTTATTGACTTAACCGAATTCGGACATTCTCCAGGTGATTGCGCAATTCGGTGTCGGTTTCCAATTTTGTGGAGATTTTATCAGCGCCGTGCATGGCTGTCGTGTGATCTCGCCCCCCTAATAATTCGCCAATCTGGGGAAAGGAGAGTTGCGCCACCTCGCGCAATAAGTACATTGCCAACTGTCTGGGTTCAACAATGCGGCGGGGGCGGCGGGGGCCCTCTAATTCGCTGACTGTGATTCGGTATTCATCGGCTACGGCTTTGATGATGGCCTGAGGGTCATCGTCGAGCGGCAAATCAAGTGGTCCCAAAACCTCGGTGGCCAGAGCCAAATCTAAGGGCGTTGCATGGAGACGACTATGAGCGGTCAAGCGATTGAGCGCCCCTTGAAGTTCGCGCACATTGCTGCTGTACTGTTCTGCGATGTAGCGAATAACTTCATCGGGAATAACGATGCCGATTTCATAAGCTTTTGCGCGCAGGATGGCAATACGATGTTCTAGATCTGGGGGATGAAGATCTGCAATCAGGCCGCCGCTAAAACGAGAACGGAGACGATCTTCCAATTTGGTGAGTAGATGCGGCGGGCGATCACTGGCGATCACGATCTGCTTGTTGGTGGCGTAGAGGCTGTTGAAGGTGTGGAAAAATTCGTTCTTCGTGCTTTCTCGGCCCTGAATGAACTGAATGTCATCGATGAGTAAGACGTCGAGTTCACGATAAGTTTGGCGAAAAGCGACGTTGGCTCTGGTGCGGATTGCCTCGATAAGGTCGTTGGTGAATGTTTCCGAGGTCACATATCGCACCGTCAGGCCCATTTGGGACACGCTGTTGCCAATGGCGTGGAGAAGATGTGTTTTGCCCAGACCTACTCCGCCATAGAGAAAAAGCGGGTTGTAGTGTTTGCCGGGAGCTTGCGCGACAGCTTGAGCCGCGGCATGAGCAAATCGATTGCCTTCTCCTTCGATAAAGGCTTCGAATGTCATTTTGTCATTCAGAGATGACGATGGGCCGGTTATTTGGCTCTGGTATCGTCCGCGCTCCTCACTGGCCGCATTGAGCAGGGGCGCGTCAGACTGACTTGGTTCGGTTGCTGCGATAGAATCAGGGCGGACAACGAACCGGACATCAACAGAGCGGCCACTCAGTCGTTCAAGGCGTTGTTTAATCATGCCCTTCATGCGTTTGGTCAGCCATTCCTGAACATACGCCGTCTTGGCAGCGATGATATAACAACCATCTTCGTAAGCGACAAAAGCCGTATCGCGCAGCCAGTTGTCATAGACAGATCGCTGCAGCGAGAGTTGAAATTCGCCGAGGGCCGCTTGCCAAACATTTTCTGGGGACATACGAAGTTCCACGGTGGCAAGTCCTTGCGGTTGTAAGGTTACGATGGCAGGGCTAATCATAAGTCGGAGGGAGGACAATGCTGGGCGCACAAAACCGGGGACTGTCAAACATTGCTCCGCTCAAGCGCGGACGCCCGGACCCCAACCACGCGCGCTGCCGCGGGTGTAATGGAGTAGTTTTAGGGAATGGGGCATTCCATTTAGACGCAGGCTGGCCCAGCGATAGCCGAAGAATCGGGGGGAACAGGTTCGGTCTCCATCATCGCCTGCGATTCTAGGGCGATACTCCGACGACCCTGTCCAGTCTGTGATGAACAGATAATAACAAAATGAGGCGTTCTACGCAATGGTTTTGCGCTATCGGTGCGCCCCCTCTATTACTGCACTTATGTTAACGGACAATCTTCGCGCGAGCGCTGCGCCCCATGTCCTAACACTAGGACTAGTAGGAGGGTGAAACCCATACACAAAATAGCAAAATCACCCTCGCACTTTCCCGGTTATGGAGCGCTTTTTTCTTTTAAGGTTGGATTCATAATTCCCTCAAGCTTCATTGCTGGGTCCCAGCAGGCTCTCTTTGATGCTAAGGGCTTGATTCCGGATTTCGTAGTTAGCGATAAACCAAATGCCCTTCCATGTATCCACTTTCAGAAATTCTTCGGGCGGGGTGTCTGCCAGCATTTCCTTCAAGTCCGATATCGTGCCAACGCCAGGAAGTCTCGACAATCGTTTGGTCAAGCCGCTGGTTCGTTCACTCGCCTCAAGTTGCACCAGATAATTGAGTGTGAACCACATGCCTTTCCAGGTTTCGATATCCCTGAAGTCATCGAGTGTGGTCCCTTCCAGGTTCGCCTGTATGTCTTTCACCGCTTCCGGCGTGAAGCGACCTAGATTGCCTTTGAGTAACGCCAACATGCCTTGAGGCGAATAGGGCGGTGGAGAATAGTCGGGAACAAGACGGTTCAGCTCCTCGGTCAATTCGTTTAGTTCTGCCAGCAAAGATTCCAATTCCGCCCGATCAACCGGTACGACATCTGGCGCGGGCGTCTCGTCGTCAGACGTGGCGGCGTAATTTCGGTGTACATAGCAATAATCTGTTCCCGCTCGCGCCGTATTCTTGCACTGGTTTCCCGCTTTGGTGATAGCTATACAACGTTTGGGTTCTTCTGTCATCTTTTTCTCCTTTCAGTTAGAGGTGATGCGTGGATAGGGGCGCTAGAGAATGAACGCGTTCCGGGCGCGCTCGGATCATCATATCCTGCTCTTCCCAAATGCGCAATACACTGTATCTGGCTGTTTGAACCGCGTTTCGCTATAATCCAACTGAAGAGCCGCCCTGGAACTTGTAAGGACAGCAAAGGCAAGAACTTATAGAAGCTTCTCGGCATGATGTGGCTCAACTTCGTCAGTTATTCTATCCTGAATCTGAAGACTCCCAAAATTGATTGAGAAGAATATGCGTATTCCCCGAAAAAACACCCGCGAGATTACAAAAATGCGTGATGCTGGACACCTGGTCGCAGAGACATTCGCAGTACTTGAAGAACATATCGCACCGGGCGTGACTTTGCGCGACCTGGACCGGCTGGCTGAGGAGTATATTATCAGCAAAGGCGCCAAGTCATTGTACAAGGGCTACCGTGGCAGCCAGGCCGACCACCCACCTTTTCCTGGCGTGATCTGCGCCTCTTTGAATCATGAGATTTGTCATGGGTTGCCCGATGGCCGCACGCTCGAAGAGGGTGACATCATCGCGATCGATATCGGATTGAGGTACCGTGGCTACTGCGGTGACGCCTGTGTCACCTTCCCCGTCGGCCAGATATCGGCGGAGGCGCAGCGCTTGCTGGATGTGACGCAGCAAGCGCTGACCCGCGGTATCAGAGCCGCTCGCGTGGGGAACCATCTCTATGATATCGGCGTCGCTATCGAGGATTATGCCGATTCTCAGGGCGTGACGGTGGTGCGTGAATGGGGCGGACATGGCATCGGCAAACAATTGCACGAACCCCCTTCTGTTTCACACACACGAATGCCTGTGCGCGGCCCTAAGCTTAAACCGGGCATGGTCTTCACCATCGAACCCATGATCAACCTCGGTCGCCAGGAATGGAGGCTGTTGCCAGACGGCTGGACGGTGGTCACGCAAGACAATTCTCTTTCGGCGCAATTCGAACACACCATCGTCATTTCTCGCAATGGCCCTGACATCCTGACAAAGTTATAGACGGCGATCAAATGGATCATCAATCCGTGATCTAACTGGTCATTCCGGCGTCACTGTGCTAAACTGTCCGATAAAGCTTCGCCTCAAACCGTCAAGTATTCGTTTGATGGCAGGTGGCAAAGCGGCAGGCGGCTGGTGACGAACGATGCTGGTTTGCCACATGCCACATGCCAAAACTTGTCCTGTTCGTTCAACTTTTTTTGAGTTCAGGAATCATAATTGTTGGCGAAACGCCATGTCAAAACATTCAACTTTCAGGAGGTAGCCCACTTGGCCAGAACAGCAAAAAAGAGCAAGAAGAAATCAGATAAGATCGAAGTCGAGGGCACAGTGATCGAAGCTCTCCCCAACACCATGTTCAAAGTGCGCCTAGAAAATGGTCACGAAGTTTTGGCGCATATTTCCGGCAAAATGCGCATGTACTATATTCGCATTCTGCTCGGAGACAGAGTGCTGGTCGAGCTTTCCCCTTACGATCTCACCCGCGGCCGTATCATCTATCGTTTCCGCAACTGACCATTTTTACAGGCTGTGCACCACAACGAGGTGAGTTATCTATACCGATCTGATCGGGCCGGGGCCGATTCCCCCACTCTTTTCAGTATTTTTCTCTGTTCGAATTTCGATACGGGCGAATAGCTCAGTTGGCTAGAGCACTTCCCTTACAAGGAAGGGGTCACAGGTTCGAGTCCTGTTTCGCCCACTAAGGCAAACGCAGTGCCGTGTGTGGGGATTTGATAACGTAGGCGCATATGAAACTCATCGTCCAAATTCCCTGTCTGAATGAAGAGGAGACGTTGCCCGCCACCGTGGCCGATATTCCGCGTGTCATCGCTGGCATCGACCAAGTGGAACTGCTCATCATCGATGACGGCAGTAACGACCGGACGGTGGAGATAGCGCGGGCGCTGGGGGTGGAGCACATTGTGCGGTTCACGCAAAACCGGGGGCTGGCCGCCGCTTTCGCCGCCGGGCTGGACGCCTGCCTGAAGCTGGGGGCCGACATCATCGTCAACACCGATGGCGATAACCAATACGCCGGCGCCGACATCCCCAAACTGATCGCTCCCATCCTGGCGGGTGAGGCGGATATCGTTATCGGCGACCGCGAAACCGACACCATCGCCCACTTCTCTCCTGCGAAAAAACGGCTACAGAAGTTGGGCAGTTGGGTAGTGCGCCAGGCGTCGGGCACGACCATTCCCGACACCACCAGCGGCTTTCGGGCGTACAGCCGGGACGCGGCCCTGCGCATCAACATCACCACCGACTACTCCTACACCCTGGAGACCATCATCCAGGCCGGGAAACAGCACTTGGCCGTGGGGCATGTGCCGGTGGGAACCAACCCCAAATTGCGCGAAAGCCGCCTGATCGGCAGCATCTGGAGCTACTTGCGCCGCTCGGCCACCACCATCGTGCGGGTTTACACCATGTACGAACCGCTGCGAGTGTTTGTGTCGGCGGGCATTTTGTTGCTCCTGGGCGGGCTAGCGCTTTCGTTGCGCTACCTCTATTTCGTCACGATTGGCGAGGGCAAAGGCCATGTGCAATCGGTCATCATCGCCGCCGTGCTCTTCATCGCCGGTTTTCAGGTCATCGTCATTGGTTTGATGGCCGATCTCATCGCCATCAACCGCCGCCTGAGCGAAGACATTTTGCTCAGAGTCAAACGGCTGGAGATGACCGCACAAAATGACAACGATGACTGATATGAAGAGGTCGAGGTCAGAGGTCGGAAGTCAGAGGTCGGAAGTCGGCGAGCATCCCAATCGAGATTTTCGCAGGCGCGGATTCCGACGCCATTGGCCCATTGCGGTCATCTTGAGCTTGTTTCTGGCGTTGGGCATTGTCTACAGCATCGTCAATCCCTTGTTCGAGTCTCCAGACGAAGTCTGGCATTACGAGTACGTGCGCTGGTTGGTGGAAGGACACGGTCTGGCCCGGCCAGAAGAGGTGGGCACAGCGCCCTGGCACCAGGAAGGCAGCCAGCCACCGCTCTACTACCTGCTGGCGGCGGCAATCACTTCGCCTATTCCCACCGACAACGCCGAGCAGGTGATCCGCTACAATCCCCACGCCATTGTGGGGCAGGCGGATTCCTTTGGCAACAAAAATATCATGGTGCACGGCAATGCCGACGCCTGGCCCTGGCAAGGGGTGGCGCTGGCCGCGCATGTCGCCCGCTTGTTCTCGGTGCTGCTGGGCGCTTTCACTGTGTTGGCCGCGTACGCCGCGGCCCTGGCCGTGTTCCCCGGTCGCCGGGCGATTGCGGCAACCGCAGCGGCCCTGGTCGCTTTCAATCCCCAGTTCATCTTCCTCAGCGCGGCCGTGAACAACGACATGCTGGTGATCGCCGCCAGCGCCGGGGGGGTGTGGCTGGCCGTGCACTTGTTGGGCCGCGAGGGGCCGCCGTCATGGTGGCAGCTCGCGCTGTTCGGGGCGCTGGCCGGTGTTGCTGCGGCCAGCAAGCTCAGCGGACTGGCGTTGACAGGGCTGGTCGGGCTCACGCTCCTGATTCTGGCCTGGCGACGGCGGTCGTTTACAGATCTGATCCGCTGGGGATTGGTGGCGGGGGCGGTGACGCTGCTCGTGGGCGGGTGGTGGTATCTGCGTAACATTTACCTGTACGGCGATCCCCTGGGCCTCAAGGCGATGTTCGACATCCTGCCGCGCCGCAGCGAGCCGCCGACCGTTGCCGAGCTTTTAGCCCGCACGCAGGGCGTCTGGCGCTCGGCCTGGGCGGTCTTCGGCTGGTTCAACGTGATCGCCGAGCCCTGGCTCTACAGCCTCTACACCTTGCTGAGCCTCTTTGGCCTGTTGGGACTGGCGCTGGTCTGGCCACTACGGTTGTGGCTACACAAACGCCGGGCGCGGGGCGATGTCCTCTCCCCCGCCAGTGGGTGGCAACTCGTGGTGCTGGTCGTGTGGATCGTCGTCATCTTCCTGGCGCTGCTCAGTTGGGCGCAGATGCGTTATCCCCAGGGGCGTTTGCTCTTCCCCGCGCTCAGCGCCGCCGCCGTCCTGCTCGGTTTCGGCCTGAGCAACTGGCTGCCGCCGCGCTTCCACAAGGCTTTCGCCCTGATCCTGGCCACCGGCCTGTTCGTGATCGCCGCGCTTGCGCCCTTCCGTTGGATTGCTCCCACCTACGCCGCGCCCGCGCCCCTGGCTGCCGACGCCCCCATCCCCAACCGCCTGGATGCCGAGTTCGGCGGGGCGATCAAGCTGCTCGGGTACAGTATCGCCGAGTCGGAGATAACACCCGGAGAGCCTGTGCACCTGACGCTTTATTGGCAAACGCTGCAAACGCTGGCGGAGGAGTACAGCGTCTTCGTGCATTTCACCGACGATATCGGCATCATCCAGGCCCAGCGAGACAGCTACCCCGCCTCGGGCAGTCTCCCCACCAGCGATTGGCAACCGGGCGCTGTCTATGTCGATGAACATCTGGTGCAAATTCCGACCACCGCTTCTGCGCCCGCCCGCTACCAAATTACGGTGGGGCTTTATGATTTCGATTCCGGGGCGCGCTTGCCCGTGGGCGACGGCGACTCGCTGACCCTGGGCTCGCTCCCCGTCCAGCCTCGCGTCGGCGATAACGGCATCCCCAACCCTGTTCACATCAACTTCGACGATCAGATCGCCCTGATCGGCTTCCAACTCGACCGCCAGGTGCTGCATCCCGCCGACACGTTGACGCTCGACCTGTGGTGGCAAGCCCTGAGCGCGCCCGAAACCGACTATGTCATGTTTTCTCATGTGGTGCTGCCGCCGGACGCGGTCTGGGCGGGAAAAGACGCGCAACCGCAGGATGGCGCAGCGCCCACAAGCGGTTGGCAACCCGGAGACATCATCCCCGACCAACATCGCCTGACCCTGCCCGCAGAAGCGCCGCCAGGCGTCTATTTTGTGGAGATCGGCATCTACGATCCCGACACCTTCGACCGCCTGCCCGTTCAGTTCAGCACCGAAGGCATTGTTCTGGGGCGGATCAAAGTTGAGTAGGAAGTCGGGGATATTTGATATTGGGTATTGGACATTCGGGCATTGTCCAGTAAAATGTTCCTGACAATTTCATCGTAAGATGTCAAGCATAAACACGAAAAACTTCTCACGGAGATAAACTCATGCAAAAGAATCTCGTCATCACCCTGACCGGTCCCGACCAGGTTGGTCTTGTCGAACGGTTCACCAAACTGGTGTTGGATTATCAGGGAAATATCGAAGCCAGCCGTATGGCGCGTTTGGGAGGCGTATTCGCCATCCTCATGCATGTGAGCGTGCCGGAAGAGCAATTCGACGCTTTCCGCGAGCGGGTGCGGGGTTTGAGAGAAGAGGGCTACAAGCTCACAACGAGCCGCAGCGAGGAATGGGATGCAAACCAGTATGCCGGATGGATGCCGTATCAGATCGAACTCACAGGCGCAGATCATGAGGGTATCCTACATGGCGTGGCCCGCCACCTCGCCGAACGGGGCATCAACATCGAAACACTGGAAACCAACATGGTGCAAGCGCCGATGAGCGGCATCCCCCTGTTCATGATGGACGCCATCGTGCTCGCTCCCCCCACGATCACGCTCCATGATTGCCAGGAAAGGTTGGACGAAATTGGCGATCGATTGAATGTGGAGATCAACGTCACGCCCTACACAGGTTGAGCGCGTTGTTCGGAGCAGCAAAAAGGGCGGCCTTTGAGAGCCGCCCATCCATGATTTTCTCGTTTTCTGTTGCAGATGACGTCTGCCGAATCGCCGGTCTACTGTTGCAGCGCGCGACTGAGGTCAGCTAAGAGAATCTGCAAATCTTCGGGCAGAAGCGGGACAAGTTGCGCAGACCAGTGGTCTTCGATATCAGCGTTTTCCTTTTGCGCTGCAAGCCAATCTTCGAAAGCCTGGGCGCGTCTGCTCTCGTATTCTGTCTCATCCACTTCTCGCGCCGGGTCTCGGTCGATGACTGTGATGAGATAGATGCCTGACGCGGTCTGGATTGGCTCGCTCACCTCGCCAACGCCCAGCGAAAAGGCTTGCTCCTCTACCTCGGCAGGCAACTGACCACGGGGCAGCCAGCCCAAGTCGCCGCCGTTTTCAGCGGTGGCAGTGTCCTGAGAGATCTCTTTGGCGACATCCTCGAAGGATTCTCCGGCCTCGATTCTGTCCCGCGCTTCCTGCGCGACTTTCAGGGCCGCGGCCGTAGCGGCGGCGATTGCTTCTTCGCTGGGGGCGGTATTCGGTCGAATCAAGATGTGCCGGGCCTTGACCTGATCTTCATCGGTGTTGATTTCGTCCACGAGGATGAGATGATAGCCAAAGTCGGTTTTAACCGGATGCGAAAGCTCGCCGACAGCCAGTGAGAAAGCGGCTTCTTCGAATTCGGGAACCATTTGGCCGCGCCCGAACCAGCCCAGATCGCCGCCATTCACGGCGCTGCCAGGATCCTCTGACACTTCCTGCGCCACATCTGCGAATGATTCGCCTGCTTCGATGCGGGCGCGCGCTTCCAGGATCTTCCCCAACGCGTCCGCTTCCGCCTTTTCGATAGGTGGCGCCTCCGCTTTGATGGG
>DUEF01000271.1 GCA_011176555.1 Caldilineae bacterium | reverse complement strand
TGGCCGGGCGGGGTGAACAGCCCCAGGGCGATGGGGTCGGTGGCGACGACGAGTAGCGCTTTGTGGGCGTGCACGGCGTCGGCCAGGTCTTGCATTTCTTCGGGACTGTGAAGCTGGCCCAGGAAATCGGGGTTCTGGACGATGACCGCGGCGGTGTCGTTATCACAGAGGTCGAGTAAAGCGTGGAAGTCGTTCTCGTTTTTCTCATCGCCCACGATGTCGAGGCCCATACCCTGCGTGTAGGTGCGCAGAACCTGGCGGTACATGGGGTTGACGGAGGGCGAGATCACGATCTTCTTGCGTTTCAGGCGGGCGACGTTGATGGCCATGATCGCAGCCTCGGCCACGGCGGTGGCGCCGTCGTAATGCGAAGCATTGGCCACATCCATGCCGGTCAGGGCCGCGACCATGCTCTGGTATTCGAAGGCGGCCTGCAAGGTTCCCTGGCTGATTTCGGGTTGGTAGGGAGTGTAGGCGGTGTAGAATTCGTTGCGGCTGATCACCATATCAACCACAGCGGGCACGAAATGGCGATAAGCGCCCGCGCCCAGGAAACTGGCGAGTTGGCTCATCGTGGCGTTTTCACCGGCCAGTTCGTTCATCTCCCACACGACTTCCATCTCGGTGAGGGGGTCGGGAAGCTGAAGGTCGGGGAAACGATGTTCGGCTGGGATATCGGTGAAGAGTTCGGCGACATCCTCGATGCCGATGACGTCCATCATCGCCCGCCGTTCAGCTTCGGTGTTGGGTGTGTAGCGCATGCTTACGCCTCCCGCTCGACGACATAGGCTTCGTAGGCCGCTGCGTCCATCAGGTCGTCCAATTCACCGAGATCGGCGGGGATGATTTTGAAGAACCAGGCTTCGCCGAAGGGGTCTTCGTTCACCAGCTCGGGTGAATCATCGAGGATTTCGTTGACGGCCACGATTTCGCCGGAAATCGGAGCGCTGACATCGGCGGCGGCTTTGACTGATTCGACCACGGCGATGGCGTCACCTTTGGCCACGATGTCGCCTTCGGCGGGCAGTTCGACATAGACGATGTCGGAGAGTGAGTGCTGGGCGTAATCGCTGATGCCGCACACGACCACGTCACCTTCCAGGCGTGCGTATTCGTCGGTTTCGGTGTAACGGGCGTTGGCGTCGAATGTGTAGGACATGGGAGCCTCCTTGAGGTTGGGTACTGGGTATTGGGATTGGATATTGGATATTTGCGTGTTCCGTGTTCCGTGGTGCGTTGGACCTGCCACCTGCTACTTGCCACTTGCGATCCTTCGGCTTCGCTCAGGACAGGCTTGCTACCTTCGATACGCTGGCGTGTAGAAGGGGCGCTTTACGACGACGGCTTTCTTGGGCTTGTTGCGGATGAGCACATTCAGCTCGGTTCCAAGACGATTGTAGGGGCGAGGCACGTAGGCCATGGCCAGGAATTTGCCGAGGGTGGGCGCTTTCATGCCGGTGGTCACCCAGCCGATGACTTCATCGCCAACCGCCACGTCGTAATGCTCGCGGGGAACGCCCCGGTCGATCATCTCCAGGCCCACAAGCAGCAGGCCGGATTTTTCGAGCTTGTTTTTGAGCACGGCTTCTCGGCCGAGCCAGGGGCCTTTGTCCCAGTCGCACACCCAGCCCAGGCGCGCGCCCATCGGCTCCAGTTCGGCCGTGATTTCGTGGCCGTACAGGGGCAGGCAGGCCTCGAAACGGAGGGAATCGCGCGCGGCCAGGCCATTGGCGAGCAGGCCGTCGTCAGCGCCCGTCTCCAGCAGCAGTTCCCACATGGCCACGGCTTTTTCCTCCGGGAAGAAAAGTTCGTAACCGTACTCGCCCGTGTAGCCTGTGGCCCCGATCAGCGTCTCTATCCCGGCCACTTGGATCCGGGCGGCAGTGTGGAACCCGACCTGATCGAGATCGAAGTCCGTCAGTTTCTGCAAAATGGCCTGGGCCTTGGGGCCTTGCAGGGCCAGCATGTAGGTCGGGTCCGAGATGTCGACCAGATCGCAATCGAAATTGACGATGTGGGTGTCCAGCCAGAACAGGTCCTTGGCCCGGTTGTCGGCGTTGACTACGATCATCCACTCGTCGGGCAGGCGATAGATAAAGATGTCGTCGATGATCGTGCCGTCTGCGTAGCAGAGATAGCTGTATTCGGCATCCCACACCTTCATCTGGCTCACATCTCTGGGCTGGACGTATTGCAGGAACAGCTCGGCGTCTGGCCCCACCAGCCGGAATTGGCCCATGTGGTCGATATCGAAGAGCCCGGCCGCGGTGCGAGTGGCTTTGTGTTCGGCGTTGGGGCCGGTGGGATACTGCACCGGCAGTTCGTAACCGGCGAAGGGAACCATGCGGCCGCCCATCGCCACGTGTTGGTTGTACAATGCTGTACGTTTGTATTCGGTCATTTCAGGCCTCGTTGGATCGTAAAACATAAAGTGTAAGTAACTGTACGGGTCACCGTCATTTCGACGACCAACGGAAGGAGAAATCCCCTCGTTATGAGAAATCTCCCTCCAAAATGGGGGGGATGTCTCACATCCGTTCGACATGACGCAAAAAGAGCAGCTTCACCTGTATAGTCACAAGTGTAAAGCGTTGGTTCTCAGACAAAAGAAAAAGAGCCACTAGTCCATTCGGACCCGGCTCCTGTCTCTGTCCTGAAACCTGAGAGTTTGGGCGACTGCCAAAAAGAATGGGAATCGCTTTCCCCCTTCGGTGACCATGCCGTCATTGGAATGGCGCTCTCCAGAGTGCTGTCGGCGTACGATCCTTTTGCCTGAGAGATTGGCTGCCAAGTCGGGTAACTCGACAACTTGCACCTTCGGCGATCGTCCTGGTGAAGGAACGATACTCTCTCGCACACGTCGACCAGCAAATATATCGTTGGCTAGCGTTAGTGTAGCAGGAAATCTACGATCCGTCAATGATTGCTTTGGCCCCTCTCAGGGTTGTTTGAACGTCATTGTAAAGAAAGGTATGATAAACGAGAAATGTCGTCGAACGACAATGACTCGGTGATGGATCACATCATTCGGGACTGAAACGCCACTTCAGAATCAACCTTTAGGAGGTGCATCATGGAAACGACACAAACCGACCAAGCAAAATGGACGTTCATGGTTTATCTGGCCGGAGACAACAATCTTTCCACGGCCGGAGACAATGATCTGGAGGAAATGCGGCAAGTTGGATCGAGCGACGAGGTCAATATCGTGGTCGAATTCGACAATGCCGGCAATCACGGAACCAGGCGCTATCACGTGCAACGGGATGGCGAGAACGAAGATGTCGTGTCGCTGGGCGAGACCGATTCCGGCGACCCCAACGTGCTGCTGGATTTCGTGACCTGGGCGGCGGCGACCTATCCGGCCGAGCGCTACGCCCTGGTGCTGTGGAATCACGGCGGCGGCTGGAAACCCTCCGAGCTGGATTTGATCGCACAGGAGGTCGGGGCCAAAGATTACAGCGCACGCGAAGCGTCGGTGCGCGCGGCGACCTCACTTGGCCGCACCTTTTTCCGCACCTCGCTGAAGCAAGTGTTCGAGCTACCGACCAGCCAGGAGCGAGAGATCTGCTCGGACGACGGCACGTCGCACTCGCTCGACACCATCGAACTGGGCAAAGTCCTGGCCATCATCCAGGAAAAGCTGGGGCAACCGCTCGATCTGCTGGGGATGGACGCCTGCCTGATGAACAACGTGGAGGTGGCCTACCAGGCCGCGCCTTTTGTCCGCTACCTGGCGGCGTCGGAGGATCTGGAGCCGAACGACGGCTGGCCCTACGACACGATCCTGCAAAAGCTGGTGGACAATCCCGACATGACCACGGCGGAGTTTGGAACCATCATCGTCGACGATTACCTGAAATCTTACGAGGATTACGTGGCTTCCGGCCAGCGCAACGCCACCCAGGCCGCCATCGATCTCTCCGCCATCTCGCAACTGACCGGGCCGCTGGACACGCTCGCCGGCCTGCTGGTGGAGCGCATGGATCATGATCTGGTTTCCGACCTGTGGTGGGCGCAGCGCCGTTCCGCCAATTTCAACCGGCGCACACTGTGGGATCTCCACCACTTCTGCCTGGAACTCCAGCAACAGACCGGAGATGATGACCTGAAAACGGCCGCCGAGGACGTAATCCTGGCTCTGGAAAAGGGGCCGGGCCATTATGTGGTGGCTGAGGCGCATGGCGGCAATGCCGTCGCCCAATGCGGCGGCGTCACGGTCTACATGCCCAACGACGGCGTCTCACAATTTTACGGCGAACTCGAATTCGCCAAAGACTTCGCCTGGGCCGACATGCTCAAGGCCTACAACGAGACGATCTAACCGACAGATGAAGCACGTCATGTCGAAGCGAACGTCATGTCGAGTGAAACGAGACATCCCCCTGGTTCCCGCCCACCCGATTCATCAAGGAGATTAGTTCCCTCGTTCCGCTCGGGACAGGCCTCCCTGTGGTCGTCGAAATGACGTTCTTTTTGAGGACATACCAAATCGCGCTGACATGACACCCTACGACCAAATTCTCGAACTCGAAAACCACGCGCTTGCCGCCACCCGGCGACGTGACTACTTTGAAGCTATGCCGGCCCATGCTGAAGCCATCCGCCTGGCGCAGCAACTGGCGCGCCCTCGTCTCACGGCCGCGCTCTTCCTGCGCCTCGGTAACCTGCTCGAACTCAAGGGCGATGTCCAGGATGCGGTGGTGGCGTACGAAACCGGGGTGCAGGTGCTTCGCTCCGACCCCGACCTACACGTGGATGAAGTGCTGTGGCGGCTGAGCGGTGCGGTCAAGGGTTACGCCGCCACGACCTTCCACAACATCGATCTGCCCAGCCCCGCGGTTGACGACGATCTGGGTGTAGCCGAAAACGATCCCCTCCTGGTCGCCAAACTGCTCATCGATGTCGGCAACGCCTACCTACGCCAGCCGCAGCCTGGCCCCGCCCTCAACTCTTATCAACTGGCTCTGGAACGTCCCGAAATCACAGACGCCCCGTTGCTCAAGGCCAATGCCCTGACCGGCCTGGCGGAAGCGCAGCGTCTGCAAGGGGAGAACGATCAGGCGTTGGCTGCCGTCGAGCGGGCGCTGACGCTGTACGACGCCATCCCTGCCGATCCCATCGAAAAGCGGCAGGCGCTGGCGCTCAAGGCCGCGCTCCTCGATCAGCAAGGGGAAACGGATCGGGCGCTGGCGTTGTTCAAGGAGGCGGGGGCGCTGTATGGCCGGGCCCAGGATCCCAGGGGGGAGGGCCGTATGCTGGTCGAGTTGGCGCAGATCCACCTGCAACAAGACCATTTTAATGATGCCCGGCCCATTTTCGACCAAGCGCGCCAACTGGCGGAGCAGACCGACGACAACACGACCCGCTGGTTGGCGGAATGGGGCCTGGGCCGCTGCCTGTACGCCACGGGCGATCTGTCCGATGCCATCCTCTTCCTGCAACGCAGCCTGGCCCTCAGCAGAGCGCATTTTCGGGAACTGCGCACCGACCAGGGACGGGTGGCCTTCGACGAAAGCGTGCGCCAGATTCGGGACGCGCTGCTCGACGCTTACCTGACTCTGGCCGAAAGCAACGAAAGTTATTTCCAGAAAGCCCTCGATGTGGTCGAAGGCAACCGCAGTCTGGTCTTGCTCGACCTGATGCAAGGACGCCGACGGCGGCGCTACCGGCCTCCATCCGACCAACCGACAGAGCATCCCGACCCCTTTGCTATGCCCGAAAAGGACTTCCGGGATTCTCCCGTGCAGATGGCGATTGGCATGGGGATCGACCCGGAGATGGCGGCAGCGATGGGCCTCAGTGACCAATTCGCCGATGCGAGGACACTTACGCCCCACGTCCTCTCGCCGGACGATCACATCGAGCGCGTCGATGCTGAACCGCTCGCACGCCTGGTCTACCACGTGCTGGCGGATAAAACCGTGGTCTTCGCCGTGGAGTCGAACGGCCGGGTGCATGGCCGCATCCTGCCCCTGGGCGAAGCCCAGATCGGCGCAATGGTGGCGGAAGTGCGCTCGGCGCTGGGCGCAAACCGGCCCCGGGGCATGAAAGTGCGTCTATTCGGCGACGCAGCAACGGAAAGCGCGCCCGTGGCCGATCCCACGCCCCGCCTGCGAGACTGTTTCGACCAGCTCGTTGCGCCCGCCCTCGCTCTGCTCCCCGCCGATGGCGCGCCTCTGGTGTTGGAGCCGGACCGGGCTTTGTGGCTGCTACCGTTCGCCGCCTTGCAGGATGCTGCTGGCGACTGCCTGGCCGACCTCCGCCCCCTGCTCTACGCTCCCTCCGCCGACGTGCTGGACGAGATCCGCCGGGAGCCGGGCTATGGCCAGCCGGACGAGTTGCGGGCGCTGATTGTCGGCGACCCGGACATGCCGGGCGTACTCGTTCGGGACGGGATGGAGGTCGAGTTAGAACCGCTGCCCGGGGCCAGAACCGAAGCCCGAACCATTGCCGATCTGATTCCCGAGGAGCGCCGCACGCTGCTCCTGGGGTCGGACGCCCGGGAGGAAACCGTGCGAGCGCAGTCGCCCGAGCACGGCATCATCCACCTGGCCACCCACGGCATCGCCTACGACGACGATCCCCTGGCCTCGTTCGTGGCGCTGGCCGCGGGCGAAGAGGATGACGGCCTGCTCACCGCCCGGCAAGTGATGGACATGCGCCTCCCCGCCGATCTGGTCACGCTCAGCGCCTGCCAGACCGGACTGGGCAAGGTGGCTGGGGAAGGCGTGATCGGCCTGAGCCGGGCCTTTCTCGTTACTGGCGCTCGTTCGGTGCTGGTCAGCCAGTGGAGCGTGGATGACGCCGCCACCGCCGCCCTGATGGAGCAGTTCTATCGCCATTACCTGGCTCTGGACAACAAGGCAGTCGCCCTGCAAAAAGCGATGCAGGCGGTTCGGGCCGATCCCGCTTTCACCCATCCCAGCCAATGGGCTTCGTTCATGCTCGTTGGCGCGGAATAACCTTGGCCTGTCATTGTGAGGAGCGGACGATGCGGCGCATCGTTGCGCGACGAAGCAATCCCCAACTTTGTAGATCGGGGATTGCTTCGCCAAAAAACGGCTCGCAATGACACATCCAATCTGGAGGTCACACCATGACACGCACTGTTTACGCCCTGCTCGTGGGCATCGATGACTATCCCGCACCCGTCAATCCGCTCAAAGGCTGCGTCAATGACATCGAACGCATGCACACGCTGTTGCAGGAACGCATCGTGGGCGATGGCGATGAATACAAACCGCTCTTGCTCACCAACGGCGCCGCCACCCGCCAGGGCGTGATCGACGGCTTCCACAATCACCTGGCCCAGGCCGGGGAGCATGACGTGGCCCTGTTCTGTTACAGCGGGCATGGCTCCCAACAAAAATCTCCGCCCGAGTTTTGGGATCTGGAACCCGACCGTCGGGATGAGACCCTGGTCTGTTACGACAGCCGCAGCACAGGCAGTTGGG
>DUEF01000270.1 GCA_011176555.1 Caldilineae bacterium | reverse complement strand
CTGCTCGACGCGGCCTTCGCTCAACTCTACCAGCACTACGACGATGGCGAGGGCGGCTTCGGCGGGGCCCCGAAATTCCCCCAGGCCATGACTCTGGAGTTTCTGTTGCGGCAGTACGAGCGCACTGGCAACGCCGGAGCCCTGGCCATGGCCACGCACACGCTGCGCAAGATGGCCAACGGCGGCATGTACGACCAGCTCGGCGGCGGCTTCCATCGCTACAGCACCGACGCCATCTGGCTGGTCCCGCATTTCGAGAAAATGTTGTACGACAACGCCCTGCTGGCCCGCGTCTATCTCTACGCCTGGCAGATCAGCGGCGACGCCTTTTTCCGCGGCATCGTCGAGGAGACGCTGGATTACGTTCTGCGCGAGATGACAGACCCCGCGGGCGGGTTTTACAGCACCCAGGACGCGGATAGCGAAGGCGTCGAGGGCAAGTTCTTCGTCTGGACGGTTGACGAAGTCAAATCCATCCTCGGTGACGCCGATGGCGAGCTATTTTGCCGCTATTTCGATGTTAGCGAGCAGGGGAATTGGGAGGGCGTGAACATCCTGCATGTGGATGAGGACATCGAAACCGTCGCCCAGGCTACTGGCGTTTCACCCGAGCAGTTGCGCGTGGCGCTCGACCGGGGGCGGGAGCGCCTCTTCGCCGCGCGGGAGCAGCGCATCAAACCGGGGCTGGACGATAAGGTGCTGGCCGCCTGGAACGGCCTGATGCTGCGGACGTTCGCGGAGGCGGGCGCGGCCCTGGCCCGACCCGATTATCTGGACGCCGCCCTTCGCAACGCCGAGTTCATCCTTGGCGAGATGCTGGACGGGCGAGGCAGGCTGTTCCGGTCGTGGAAGGATGGTCGGGCCACGCTCAATGGCTATTTGGAGGATTACACGGTGATCGCCGAAGGCCTGGTGGCGCTCTATCAGGCCACTTTCGATGACCGCTGGCTGTTCGAGGCCGACCGTTTGTTGCAGATCGTGCACGAGCATTTCTGGGATGACGAGAACGGCGCGGCTTTCCACACCAGCGACGACCACGAAACCCTGATCGTGCGGCGCAAGGATTTCTTCGACAACGCCGAGCCCAGCGGCAACAGCGCTTACGCCACCGCGGCCATGCGCCTCGGCCGTCTGCTGGAGCGTTACGAGTACGCGGAGCGCAGTGAGAGCATTTTTCGCATCATGCGCCACGCCCTGGCCACCCAGCCCAGCGGCTTCGGCCATTTGCTCTCGGCCCTCGATTTTTATCTGCGCCCCAGCCGCGAGATCGCCATCGTCGGCGACCCCGCTGATGCCCGCACCCAGGCGCTGCGCCAGACCGTGTACGAACGCTGGTTGCCGGATACGGTGATGGCGGGTTTTGATCCTGGGGCCGGGCAACCGCAAGTGGCCGGGCAACCGCCAGTGTTGCCCCTACTGGCCGACCGCTCGCTTGTCAACGACCGGCCCGCGGCCTACGTTTGTCGCAATTTCGTCTGCAACCTGCCGGTGACGGAACCGGAGGCGCTGGCGGAGCAACTCACAGTGTAGCCGAGTTGTCGCAAGATGCCGATACTGATACACTGGTGTTGCAGAAATCCTGCATTCACTTTTGCGGAGATGTTTAGCCATGAACGCAACCATGCAGATGCAACAGAGAGGCGCATTCACCTTCCCTGCCGAACTCAGACAAAAATACGGCATCCGCACTGGCGACACATACCACGTGGTTGACCTGGATGGCATCTTTGTGCTCACGCCCATGACGCCCATCGTGCCGGAACTGGCGAACGAAATCGAGCGGATGCGCCTGGAAGCAGGATTGAGCACGGAAGAGTTGCTAAGCAGCCTGCGAGAGCAACGCGTTCGCTACGTCACTGAAACATACTAAGTGCGAAACAAGCTAGCGCACCTCAAATCGTAGCTTACCGAGCGCTGCCCCGAGCTCATTCCGCAATTTGAAATTCGCAATCCGCAATCCCCACCATGCGCCTCGGTTTCTCCGTCAAGATCGTCGGTCGACCCGGCCTGCGCAACCACGATAGCCGGCGCTGGCGGAACAACCCGCACCTTTCCGTCAGCCTGGCTTATTTGCGCGACATCTTCCTCTACCTGCAGAGCCAGCGCATCCGCATGTACCGGATGAGCAGCGACCTCGCCCCGTACCTCACGCATCCCGCCCTCCCCCAATTTCACAACCAGCTGGCGGAATGCGAGAGCGATCTCGTCACCATCGGCCGGATGGCCCGGGATCTCGACCTGCGCCTGAGCTTTCATGCGCCCGCCCACGTCCTGCTCAACACGCCTGACCCCGACCGTCTGGCTCGCGCCGTCGTGGAACTGAACGCCCTCGCCCGGATGCTGAACCTGATGGCCTTGGGAGCGGAGGCGGTGATCGTGGTGCATGTGGGCGGACATTACGATGATCGGGCCAGGGCGCTGGCCGGGTTTGCACGAACGTTCGAGCGACTGCCCGCGGCCACGCAACAGCGCCTCGTCCTCGAACACGACGACCGCCGCTTCGGCGTAGCCGACTGCCTGTGGCTGCACCAGGAAACCGGCGTCCGCCTCGTGTTCGACTTGCTCCACCACCAGTTGCATAACCCCACCGCCATCCCCGCGCCCCAGGCCCTCGCCGCCTGCCTGGCCACCTGGCCGCCCGGTCAGACGCCGAAAATCCACCTCGCCACCCCGGCCACCGAGATGGTGCGAGACCGGCGCAACTCGCCCCACCCGCCGCGTCTCAACCGCCACAGTCATTATCTCAATCCCTTCCCCGTCATCGACTTCCTGCGCGCCCTCCCCCGCATGAGACCTTTCGACATCATGCTGGAGGCCAAAGCCTGCGACCTGGCGCTGCTGCAATTCCGCCAGCACCTGGCGGCCTATGCGCCGGACGTGATGGAACGCTATCGGATAGGCTAGCGTTTACAAAAACACCCCTCGCCTGTCATTGCGAGCCGCTTTTTGGCGAAGCAATCCCCCAGCTACATGATCGGTTTCGATTTGAGCGCGTGTATTCATGGCAGGTGAGGATGAGCGAGGGGTTGAGTTCAGCATCGAGGTCGGGCGCAGAATCGGGAGGGAAAGCGATCAGATGGGCGGCGCAACCCGAGCGGCAATCGCTGCTGCCAAAGCCGGGGATGGGGATGAAGGCATCGGGCAGGTGGGCCAGACGTTGCGCCCACGAGCACTCCAAACGGCGACCGCTGGCGTCGCACAGGCAAGCGACGGGCGAAAGCACGCTGGTCAGGGCGTCGATATGCCAGTGAATGCGCTTTTGCGCCCGCAGGTGCCGGGCCAGGCGCGCCCGCAATCCGCCGGGGCCGAAAGCAGAGCCGACATACAGCAGATGCCCGGCCGGCAGGGTTCGCCGCCCCAAACGACCAACTCGCAATTCGAGCGGAGCATCCAGCCGGAAGATGAGGGCGTAAACGCCGGACGTTTTGGGGACTGTCGAAACGCAATCCATAATAGAGCCATCATGCTGGCGGTCCAGCGCCGCGGAGGATGAAAAACGTCATGTCGAGTGAAGCGAGACATCCCCCAGTCATCCAGGGGATTAGTTCCCTCGTTCCACTCGGGACAGGCCTCCCGTTGGTTGACAAACGAAGTTTGCCGAAATTGACGCGCTTTTTCAGGGCAGATCACACAGAACGGATTTCCGGCTCTAGCCCCATCGCCGCCAGGTCGCTTGCGATCTCCTCGCGGTACACGGGATTCATGATGATCACGAGATCGGGCCGGTATGCACGCAAAAACGCGGGGGCCACGATCTCCTGGCCGGTTCCAGCCAGAAAAGCGCCGTGTTTGTGGGGATTGATGTCCACAGCGTAGCGGATCTCATCGCGGACGCCCAATTTGGTGAGAAAAGCCACGGCCTTGGAGCCCGCGCCCCACACCACCGCCCGCCTGTTGCTCTCTCGAACATCCTGCATGACCGCCGACCATTTGTCTAGCTCGACCTGCACGTTAGCGGCGAAGTAGGCGACATCTGCGGCCAGGGCGTCCACGGACTCCTCGCGCGGATGTGGGTGCACATTATGCGCGCCCGCGGGCCGGGCCTCGATCATCAGGTATTGGTCGTCGTAATCCGTCCACAGATCGAGCACCTCGAAGCCGCTGCGCCGGAACAGCCGCGCCAGCGACCCCGCGCTGAAATAGGAGCAATGCTCGTAGTAGACATCGACGAATTCCAGGTCGCGCAAAATGCGGCGGATTTCGGGGATCTGGAAAAAGACGGTCGTGTCGGGCCGGTCACCGATGGCCCGCCGCACCATGCTCACGAACTCGCCTACGTCGGGGATGTGCTCTAGCGTCATCTTGCAGACCACAAAATCGGCCCGGAGATGCGCGTACCGCTCGGAGTAGAAATCCCGGATGAAGGTGATGCGTCCGGCCGCGGGGCTGTCGAGCCGCCCCGGCACGTAAGCGGGATCGACGCCCACGCCGCGGTTGTCGCCCAACTCGCACAACAACGTCAGGAACTCGCCCTTGCCGCAACCGATTTCGAGGATGTCCTTGCCGTGCAGGTCGTAGCGGTCGATGAGGTGTTGGGCGAGGCGGCGGTGGAAAGCGCCGAAGGTGGGCGAAAAGCCCTGAGTCTCCTCGTAGCGGTCGGAGTATTCGTGCAGGGAGGGATCGAAAGCGATGTTCGAGATAAACCCGCAGGTCGGGCAAAAGGCCAGGCGGATGTCACCGGTGGGGTAATTCAGCGCTTCGTCCCGGTCGAAGTGCAGCAGGACGCTATGAACCGGCGCGGCGCTGACCTCGTAGAAAACAGAGAGGTCGGTGGCGTTGCAGGCGGGACAAGCGGAAGATTGAGGGATTGTAGATTGCGAATTGGACATTTGACAGTCAACACAAATGGCGGTATGATTTAGCCAACTTAGCTAAAATAAAGAACTTAGAGACAAAACCATGAGCACAAAAACGATATCCTCGACAACAGCGCAAAATAACTTCGGCCGGATACTCGATGACGTGGTGCAGAATAATGTCCGGTACATCATCAAACGTCGCAATACATCCCAGGCCATCTTTCTCAGTTTAGCAGGTTTCGAAAAGCTACTTATTGCTCACGAAGACGAGCGCCGGAGTCTCAGAAACATGATTCGAGAACTGAGCCCTAGCTATAATTTTGGTGAGACGATCGGTTGAATAGGAGAACATAATGGACATAAGGAAAATGCAAAAACGTTTTTCTCTCGACTACGATTCGACTACATTCCATTCGTCAGTTATCGTCCATGCGGACTGTTTTGAGTGGATGAGGAGGATAGCTCCAGAAAGCATCCATGCAATCGTAACAGATCCTCCTTATGGCGTAAAAGAGTACGACCTGGACCAATTGGAGAAACGTACAAATGGCAACGGTGGGATATGGAGGATTCCTCCATCCTTCGACG
>DUEF01000027.1 GCA_011176555.1 Caldilineae bacterium | reverse complement strand
GGGAACAGCAGTGACAGTGGTCGGGCGCACTGCCGACAATGCCTGGGCCAAGATCATGACCGGGGATGAGCAAGAAGGCTGGGCCAGCACCGCCGATTTGGTCGTCTTCGGTCTGGATCGAGTTCCAGTGCTCGATGTGGAAGTGCTCGAAACGCCCCCAGAAAAAGGCACAGAAACCGCCACCGAAACGACGGAATCCGGCGATTCCGCTACGGTGGTTGAAACAGAGAAACAATCCGCCATGAACGCCCTCGTCGCCACCGGCAGCCGAAGGCTGAATATCCGCAAAGGGCCGGGTTTGAACTACGGCATCGTCGCCTCCGCGCCTGCCGGGGCCACAGTCAAAGCCCTGGGCCGGAACGAGAAAGCTGGTTGGGTTTTGATCGAAATCCCGGGTCAGAACGGCAAAGTGGGCTGGGTGTCAGCCCGCTATCTCGACCTGAGTGGTGATCCAACCGATCTGCCTGTGTCCGACCGTCGCAGCACTGCGCCCGTGGTGGCTGCCGCGTCGAGCACTGGTTCCGGTGGTCGTTTGGCGGGCAAATTGGTCTTTCAGGAAAGCAGCGGCGGCCCCATCCACGTCTACGATTTCGCCAGTGGCAAAACCCGCCAACTGACCACAGGCCAGGACCCGGCCATCAGCCCCGATGGCAAGACCGTGGCCTTCGTGCGCGACAACGGCAGTGACGCCGGCCTCTATCTGATCGACATCGATGGTCGTAACGAACGGCGCATCCGCATCGAAAGCAAACTGCGGGCCCCCGCCTGGAGCCCCGATGGTCAGTCCATCGTTTTCAGTCGCGTCACGGGCGAAGACAAGTGCCGCGATGTCGGACATGGCATTTGCGTGCCCGACTCGCCTCTACCCTGCTATCCGGGTTACCCCTGCATCAAAGATTTTCCACTAAAGATTTTCGACTCGCGCGGCCTGAGCGCGGTCGATGTGCGAGGTGAAAACTTCGTCGACGCCCCCATCACGCGTGACGCCCGCTCTCCTGACTGGAGCGAAGGCGGCATCGTCTACCAAAGCCGTAACGGACTCGAAATCACGGACGTATACGAAGGCGCTGAAACCCGCTCCGTCATCCCTGAATTCCGCTATCAGGACCCCAACTGGCAGCCTGGCGGCAAACTGATCGCCTTCCACAGCCAGGAAAAAGATCACTGGGAGATATTTCGTGTGAACCCTGATGGCTCCGGCCTGATCGCCCTCACGCGTCCGCCTTCAGCGCTACGAACGGAACCGGTGCACAACGTGGCCCCGGCCTGGAGCCCCGATGGCAAACACATCATCTTTCTGAGCAATCGCAGCGGCAAATGGGTGTTCTATGTGATGGACGCCGATGGCCGCAATCAACGCCGCCTGAACGTCGGCGCGCCGGTCGATTATCGTTTCCAGTCCGAGCAAGTCGTGAGCTGGGGGCGGTGATTCGTCAAGTTCGGATACTTGATATTCGGTATTGGGTATTCGATATTGTCTGCATCTGATCGTCAATACCCCAATACCCAGTACCCAATACCCAATAACCCCATTTAGGATAAACATCAATGACAAACCATCTATTCTCTAACATCCCGAAACGCGGGGGCGTTTTCGCCGCCCTCCTGATTGCAGGACTCCTGCTGGCCGGGTGCAGCATCCCCAACCCCCTGGCTGCGCCCATTCCCACACCGGCCCCGACCATTTCCGTCGCCCCCACCGCCACGCCCGAGGTCATCAGCACGCCCGACGCTGGCGCCACCACTTCGACCAATTTCAACGGCCTGATCTACAACGCCGAGATCCTGCCAGATGCCCAGGTGCCGATTGTGGCCGAAGTGGCGGGGCAGATCCTGCAAATGAACGTCGAGATGGGCGACCATGTCCAGGCCGGCGATGTGCTGGCGCAGATCGACACCGTTTTGGCGGAAGCGCAGCGCGCCCAGGCCGAGGCGGGGTTGCAGGCCGCACAGGCCCAACTGGAACTCGCCACCGCCGATCCGGAAGAAACCGATCTGGAAGCGGCGCGGGCCGCAGTCAAAGCCGCGGATGAGGCGTACAAACGCGCGTTGCAAGGCGCAACCGCCGAAGACCGCAAACTGGCGCTGACGCAAGTGCGCCAGGCCGAGGAAGCCGTGAAACTGGCCCAGGCCCAATACGACCGCATCGCCGGCAATCCTTTTGCGGGCATGATGCCGGAAGCCTACCAACTGCAGCAAGCCACATTCGGCCTGGAAGCGGCGCAAACGCAATACGACAAAGTGCTCAAGGGCGCGACGCCCGACATGATCGCCGGGGCTTACGCGCAACTGGCCGGGGCCAAGGCGCAATTGGCCCGATTGGAGCAGGGAGCCAAGCCCGCACAGATCAAAGCCGCGGAAGCAGGGGTCAAACAGGCCGAAGCCGCCCTTTTCCTGGCGCAAACGCAAGTGGACAAGGCCACGGTCAAAGCCCCCATCGATGGCGTCGTCGCCCAGGTGATGGCCGCAGAAGGCTCGATGGCCGGGCCGGGCGCGCCTCTGTTGGCGCTTTTGTCCGAGGATGTGAAATTGATCGTCTCGGTGGAGGAGGCGCTGCTCACCAAGCTCTACCTGGGGCAACCGGTCACCATCACCGTGGACGCTTACCCCGACCGCGAGTTCAGCGGCGAAGTCGTTATCATCGCCCCGGCGCTGGATCCCGCCACTCGTACGATTCCTGTGACGATTCGCCCCACCGGCGACGCCTCCGATCTCAGGCCCGGGATGTTTGCAACGGTCACGATCCAGGAGAAATGAACCGATGAAGTTATGGGATTTTTCCATTCGTAATCCGGTAGCCACGACCATGATCATGGCGGCGTTGGTGGTGCTGGGCGTGGTGTCCTTCTTCCGCATGCCCGTGGACCTGTTCCCCGACATCAGTTTCCCGATTATGGCCATCACCACGGTCTATCCCGGCGCCGGACCTGATCAAACGCAGTCGCAGATCACCGAGCTGTTGGAAGAGGAGATGAGTTCCATTTCGGGCGTGGATTCCATCACATCCGAATCGGGCGAGGGCTACAGCCTAGTTATCATCCAGTTTACCATGGACAGTAATGCGGACAAGGCCGCACAAAATGTTCGGGAAAAGCTGGATCAGCTCAGAAACCGGCTGCCTGCGGACGCCATGGACCCCATTTTACAGCGTTTCGATCCTTCGTCCACCCCCATCATGATTTATGCGGTGACCGACGTCTCGGGCCAGTATTTGCCCGTCGAGCTGGGTAACCTGGTCAAGAATGAAATTCAGCCCCAGATCCAGCGGGTTCCCGGCGTGGCCGTAGCCGAGGTGAAAGGCGCGGAAGAGAGAGAGATCCAGGTGGACATGGATATGCTGGCTCTGCAGGGCAAGTATGTGGCCCCGCAGCAGGTCACGGGGGCGATCCAATCTTACAACTACGACATTCCGGGCGGGCCTGTACCCGCGGGTGACAAAAATGTGCTGGTGCGCACCCCAAGCAAGATCAACACCGTGGAAGACCTGGATCAAGTGGTGGTCAGCCAGCGGGGCGCGCCCATTCGCATCGCGGATGTGGCCGTCGTCCACGATAGCTTCAAGGAAAAGGAAAGCTACTCCCGAGTCAATGGCGGCAGCGCCCTGGTCATCAACGTGTACAAGCAAAGCGGCTCGAACACGGTCAAGGTGGCGGATGGCGTCATCGTCACGGTGAAGGACGTGGAAGCGACGCATCCCGAGTTGCAGTTCGTCAAGGTGGCGGATTCTTCCACCTTCGTACGCGAATCGGTCGCGGACGCGGTCAGCGACACCGTCTGGGGGGCGATTCTGGCCACCCTGGTGGTATTGTTCTTCTTCCGCAACCTGCGCAACACCCTCATCACCATGATCGGCCTGCCTGTGATCCTCATCGGCACGATTTGGGGATTGGACATGTTCGGCATTTCGCTGAATATGATCTCGCTACTGGCTCTGGCTCTGGTGGTGGGGCTGGTCATCGATGACGCCATCGTGGTGCGTGAAAACATCTTCCGTTGGATCAACATGGGCTATTCCCCGCGGGAAGCAGCCAGTAAAGCCACCGCCGAAGTCTCCCTGGCCGTGCTGGCCACCAGCGCCACGATCATCGCCGTATTCCTGCCGATCGCCTTCTCTTCGGGCATTGTGGGCAAATTCATGCGTGATTTTGGCATGACAGTAGTCATCGCCATTATCATCTCAACCTTCGAGGCCTTGACCCTGGCCCCCATGATCAGCGCCTACTTCTTCGCCAAGAAAAAAATCAAGGCCGGGCCCAAGCCCCTGGATGGCGAAATCAACGGCGCCGAAGAGGCCGAACCCGTCATCGATGAAAGCAAAGGCGAGGAGAAGAAGGGCGAGGGCTGGATGTACCGCACCTACGGTCGGCTGCTCAACTGGATGCTGGACCACAAGAAGTTGTCTGTGGCTGCCGCCACGGCCCTGGTGGCCCTGAGCCTCCTCAGCTTCCCCTTCATCAACCAGACCCTGCTGGCCGATATCGATGAGGGCGAATTCACCGCCACCCTGACCATGCCCCCGGGCACGCGTCTGGAGGTGACGGATGAACACGCCAGACAGGTGGAGGATGTACTGATCGAGCATCCCGATACGGAATCTGTGTTCACTACGGTGGGGCGGCAAGGCGCTCCCGAGGAGGCCACCTTTGCCGTGCAGGTCTCCTCGGACGCTCAAGATGGCACGCGTGCGGTTATGGATGAGCTGCGCGCCCAACTGGCGGATGTGCCCGGCATGACTTTTCAGTTGTCCGGCGGCGCTTTCGATTTTGTCGGAGTGTCCGGCGTGGCTGGACAGGATATCGTCATCGAGGTGAAATCTCAGACCGGCGATTTGGAAGCTCTGGCGCAGGGAACGGAACAGACCGTGCAACAACTCGCGGCCATCCCCGGCCTGACGGATGTGCGGAGCAACTTGCAGGAAGGCAAGCCGGAGATGCGCATCGATGTGGATGAAGATCGAGCGGCCCAGTTCGGCCTGAACCCGGCCTACGTCGGTTCGACCATCCGCACGCTGCTCACGGGCGACATCGCTTCCACCTACCGCGGCGAGGGCCCCGAGGCCGAAATCCGTGTATGGCTGCAAGAATCGGACCGGGACAATCTGGAAGATGTGCTGAATTACAAGCTGCTGACTCCCACCGGACAACTGGTGCCCCTGCGCAACGTGGCCACCCTGACCACTGACATCGGCGCCACCTCCATCCACCGCATCGACCGCATGGCCACGGCCACCATCGGCGCCAACTTTACCGGGCGCAGTGTGGCCGATGTGGAGGTGGATCTGGAAAATATGCTGGCGACCATCCAGCTCCCTGCGGGCGTCACCGCAGAACTGGGGGGCCAGGCGGCCATGGAAGGAGAAGCATTTGCCAATCTCTATCTGTCGCTGCTCCTCGCTATCACCTTTGTGTACATGGTGCTTGCTAGTCAGTTCAAGAGCTTCACGCAGCCAATCATCATCATGATGGCCCTGCCGCTATCGGTCATCGGCGCCATCCTGGCCTTGCTACTCACTCGCAACCCCATGGACATGACAGCGATGATCGGGTTCATCATGCTTATGGGCCTGGCCACCAAGAACTCGATTCTGCTGGTGGACTTTGCCAACAAGGAGCATGAGAAGGGCGTGCCTGCGGACAAGGCCATGCGCCTGGCTGGCCCCGTGCGCCTGCGCCCCATCCTGATGACGGCTATCTCCCTGATTCTGGGCATGGTGCCGGTGGCTCTGGGACTTGGCGCCGGCGGTGATTTCCGCGCGCCCATGGCCATCGCCGTCATCGGCGGCATGAGCACCAGCACGGTGCTCACCCTGTTCATCGTGCCCCTGGCCTATGTCATCTGGGTGAATTTCCAGGATCGATGGAAAGAACGTCGGGCGGCGAAGAAAGCGGCCAAAGAGGCTGCGGAAACCATGCCCGAGCAAGAGGCGGCGCCAGCGTAAAAACACCGAATCATCAAGGATCAAGGATCAAAGATTAAGGTAGATTCGATAGGATGCCCTTAATCTTTAATCTTTGATCCTTATTTTGCAAAGCAAAAAACCAATGACCCAACAACAAACGCATTGCGATCAAAACGCATCTCCGCTTCCCGAACATGGCAGTTGTTTCGTGTGCGGGACGGAGAACGAAAAGGGCATGGGCGTTGTCTGGTGCGTGCAGACGACGTCCATGCTGCAAGAGGATGAGAAGCCCTCGCCGCCCGGCGCTGTTCGCATTTACGCCGAATTCGAGTTCGACGAGGCGCAGCAGGGGCCGCCCGGCCACGCGCACGGCGGAGCCAGCGCCGCGGTGATCGACGAAGCCATGGGCGCGGTCGTCTGGCAATCGGGCTTGCGGGCGTTGTTGGCGAACTTGAACCTCAATTACCGCCTGCCGGTGCCGCTGCACACGCCTTTGCGCGCCGAGGCCTGGGTGGAACGGGTGGAGGGGCGCAAGGCCTACGCCCGGGGCCAGATCCTGGTCGGGGGCAGCGTCGCGGTGGAGGGAACCGGCCTTTTCGTGCACATCCCCGCCTTCTTCGGTGAACACGACCAGTTTCCCGACCCGACCGAATAGGCGAGGGACGTGTCGCTCAACGCCATGTCGAACGCACGTGAGACATCCCCTGCATGATCGCACACAAGCATCATGCAGGAGATTTCTCCTCCCGCTGGTCGTCGAAATGACATAAACCGGCAAACTTCCAACGAAGCTGGGTGCGGCTCCCGCCCGCGACAACACCGTGAGTTGGGATAAGGTGAAGACGAATTAGGGGTAGAGAGTGGAGGGCAAGGGATGGCAGGGGTGACGTTATCGAATCGACACCGGCAAATAGAGGCTGAACGTGGGGACGGGAATGGTGAATGTGGCGGAGACGCTGACGTAGCTCTCACCTGTGGCGTCGGGAGAATAGAAATATACCTGGGCAGCATATTCGCCGGGCGGCAGTGTGTCCGCACCCACCAGTTGGAATGTGATTTCATCGGGCGTGCTCCCGGTCGTCTTGCTGAAACCCAACCAACCGGGGATGTCCTGCTGCACGATCTGCCAGCGCAAGCTGTTGGTTCCCACGGCATTGCTCAGCGCGAGCGTGACCTCGCTCAGCCCCTGCTGCGGCCTGAAGACGACCTGGGGGGCGCCGGGATGCAGGCGGGAGCCGGGGATGGGCAACTGGGATGGATCGCGCACCACCGTGATGGTCACCGAGTCGCTGGCCTGCAGCATGCCGTCATCGGCCACAGCGGTGATGCGATGCACGCCCAGGGGCAGCTCGGTGACGACCAGCGTATCGCCCAGCCCCAGAAGGGTTTGCTCATCCAGCCACCACTGCACGCCCTCATCCATAAAGCCCGACCGCTCGGAATAGGCCCGCGCCTGCAGGCTCAGCGTTTGATTGCGGGCCACAACGGCATCCTGTCCGGGGGAGAGAATGGCGAGGGTTGGCCCCAGAGGCGCCAGGGTGAAGATGCCGTCCGACCGATCGGAGCTGGTGTGCAGGCCATCGCTGACCTGCACCTGAAAGCGAGCCTGGACCGAGCCGAGCAGGTTCTCGCGGGGGACCACGACCTCGGAGCCGGTRGCGCYCAAGRCCACGGGCCTCCAGGTGGCKCCGTTGTCGGGGCTGAAGAGGATGTTGAAGGYCAGGGGMTCGCCATCGGGGTCGGAGGCGGACCAGCGCACGGTCACATCGCCAACAGGGAGGTTCTCGCCGCCGTTGGGGTTGAGCACCTGCACCGTGGGGACGCTCCCGCCCGGAGCCAACTGCGCCAGAGCGCGGCCATCAGGCCCTTGCAGCACGATCTGGGCGGTGCTGGGATGGGCGGGAATCAGCAGGGTGAAGATGGCGCCAGCGCTGCCAAGGGCAGGCTCGCCAGGCTGCGGCGGGCCACTTTCCAGCCGATCGGGCGCAAAAGCATGGCGGGACAGGGTCTGTCCGGCCGAGTCCAGCAAGAGGATGGCGTAATCGCCGGGGGTGATGGGCTCCTCAGGGGCGTCGGGGATGAGGAAGACGGGGTCGAGTTGAGCGCCGTCGCCGGAGATGCTGCCCGAGACGAGATACTGATCCGAGCTGGCTGGCGAGGTCGCCTGGGCCGATGCCAGGTCGAAATCCCGCATGTAATCTTTGATGGCCACGTAGGTGTAATCGCTGATCCATTGATTGTTGCAATAAGACATCACATCGCTCCACCAGGGGCCATATACCCGATAGCCGTACGGCCCGACATTGCCATTGGGATCGAAGCCCATCATGGTGGCATTCCCGGCATGGGGAGCGCTGATCAGACCGCCGGGATAGGGATAATTCGAATCTGGCCCGCCCTCGTTGCCTGAGCATGCCGCATGGGCGCGCTTGAGCGTGTGGCCCAGTTCATGACCGCCATACCAATCGCCGTAGTTGCCATCATCGTCCCACGCGTATCGTCTGGGAGTCGGGCCAGTGGGTCCCGAAGCGACGCGTCGCGCCTCGCTGCCGGAGCCCCGCATGAAACCGCCGCCATCGTCGATCATGCCGTAGTATCGAACATCGTCATCTACAAGCCCTACGATCCGGTCGAATAAGCGCAATCCTGCCAGCTTCCGATTGAATGCGCCGCTATCGGGAGAAGTGATCTGGCTTTTGGCGCTGATGGTCGCCTGGCCCCAATCGATTCGGCGTAAAGCCATGTTGACTTGAGAAACAGGATAAGCCCGCCGCAGCCAGAAGCGCAGCATGTAGGCGTCATTCACCGAAGTGCGATATGCGGCGGCGCCAACCTGATAATCGGCCAGGTAGACCACGACATCGAGGGGCGGGGCCGTTTCAAAAGTAACCGTGGCGGCGATTAGATTGTTGCTCACGTTGCTTTCAGGCGGATAACTGCCGCGCCATCCGGTCTGGGGATTGACCATGGCTGATATGGTGATGGTTTCCGCCTCGTCGGTGCAAGAAGATGGCAGTTCGAAGAGAAAAGCGTCCTCCAGCACGGCCCGGTCGGGAATGGGTTTGACCACAACGTGCCCGGTGTTTTCGTTGACGGGAAAAAGAATCCGCCCAAAGTCATCGCATTGTACGGCGAGCTGAGCGAAGGTGCGATAGGAGCGGGCACCGGCCCCAATGGAGCGGGCGTGAAGCCGCACGAAGGTGCGTTTGCCCACGATGAGCGGGACGCTGTTGTTCAAATCCTGCACCGATTGCGTGACCTCCAGGCCGGTGGCTTCCAGATCGGCATTTCCCTGCTGCGTCCATTCCACACAGAGTTCTGGCGGATTGATGGATTCTTTGGAAGCGAATTTGGTTTGCGGCTGCAGGCTGGAAGAGATGACGAAGCCCCAATTGCTGGCGCTGCCATGCACCCAGTCGGATACCAGTTGAACGGCGTTCCAGCTTCTCGTGCCGGCCTGGCCATCGAACGCCAGGGCATCGTAGTTGCCGGCGGGCGTGGATTGATTCGCCCAGGTGAGGCTGTTTTCCTGCCACGGCGCTGTGGCTCGCTTCAAGGTAAATCGCGCCGGAGCCCCCGGCGCTGTTTGATGCAATTTCAAGACCGCGGAAAGAATGAGAGCGTCATCGGGGATAGGGCTCAAATCGAAGCGCAGATAGGCCCTTGCCCGAGCGCCCTCATCCCTCATAAACACCTGGAGTGCGTCTTCGGCGCCGAAATTGGCATTGGGCTGCGAGCTGTCCACGAAGGTGTCCGCCACAGCGCCGAAGCATTGGTAAGAGCCCACACGAGCGGACGGCGGAATGGCATAATCCAGCACTGCCAACGCCAGACCGAAATGATCGCCCGTTTCAGCTCCACCGGTCATGTTGGGGGAGCGTTGCGACCAGAACTGGTTGCCCGCTGCCGCCAATCCGGTGGTCGTTCCATACAAGACCTGCACCGCGCCCGCTCCGACCACGTCTTCCACGTCTTCATAGGGGATGCCCACGGCCAGGTCATCCCGGCCATCATCATCGAAATCACCGCTGGCCAGCGCAAAGCCGAATTGATCGCCTGCTTCGGCCCCGCCACTCACGCCTGAGCCACCCTGAGACCAAAATTGATTGCCGGTCTCCGTCAATTTGCCTGGCGAACCGTAGATGGTCAACACGCCGCCGGCATTGACCGCGCCGTTGATGTCTTCCTTGGGAATGCCGATGGCGAGATCTGCGTAGCCATCGCCGTCGAAGTCCCCACCGCTCAGCGCCGCACCGAAACGATCACCCTGCTCGGCCGCACCGGCAATGTCCGGGTTATTCTGCGACCAAAACTGGCTGCCGTCGGCCTGTAGCCCCTGTTCCACCCCGTAGAGAACCTGCACGCCTCCAGCTTCGGCGATGTCCCCCAAGGCTTCGCCCGGCACGCCAATAGCCAGATCGTCGTAGTCATCCCCATCGAAATCGGCTGTGGCCAGCGCCCGTCCGAACTGGTCGCCCGCCTCAGGCATCCCCGAAATGCCGGTGCTGTCCTGGGTCCATAGCTGATTGCCGGCGCGGGTAACGCCAACCGTGGAGCCATAGAGCACCTGCACGGCGCCTGCATCCGCTATGGAACCCACATCTTCGCCGTAGACGCCAATGGCGAGATCGTCATAGCCATCATGATCGAAGTCGCCGCTGGCCAGCGCCGCGCCGAAACGATCACCAGTTTCGGCCACACCGACCATGGCGCCGCTATCCTGTGAGAACAGACCATCCCCTACGGCCGTCAGGCCTTCGATCGAGCCATAGAGGATATGCACCACACCCGCATCGTTGTAGTCAACACCATCTCGCTTGACGTCTTCATTCGGCGCGCCGATGGCGAGATCATCGTAGCCATCTCCATTGAAATCGCCCACGGCCAGCGCAGAGCCAAATCGGTCGTCCGCTTCGGCCTCGCCTCGGACACCGCCCGAACCCTGCATCCACAACTGAACGCCGAATTCCTTTAGCGCAGAGGCGCCGTGGTAGAACACCTGCACCGCGCCTGCATCCGCCTTGGAGCCCACATCCTCTCCGGGGACGCCAACCGCGAGATCGGGCTGGCCGTCGCCATTGAAGTCGCCGCTGGCCACGGCTCTGCCGAAGCAATCCCCCGTTTCAGAATCACCTGAAACCGACGGCGTGTCTTGAGACCAGAGATAATTCCCGTTCGCAGTCAGGCCTTCGGCTTCACCCGCGATGACATGAAAGCCGCCTGCATCCTTTATGTTTCGGATATTCTCATCAGGAACTCCTACTACCAGCGCATCGAAAACGCTGACCGCCTGCATCCCTTCGGCCTCGGCGGCAGGAAGATCGCCGTTCTGGAAGGCGAGGCTGCCAACCGGTGAGACAATTAGCGCAACAGCTATGAGGAAAACCGCAGACGCGAAGATGCGGCGAAATGATTTAAAAATTACGAGCATGGTGGAACCCTCGACGTTTTGAATGGTGAACGTGACGAAAACCTTCTCTTGTGCCACTATTGAGTTTTGACGATTCAGTTGGCAACCCGTTCCCAGCATGATTCTTAAGCCGGATGCTATTAGCGGTGCATAAAACGGACACAACACCCTGCCATTCTCCCAGTGAACCGGATGAACGTCAGTGAGAGGGCTCACTATTGTTCAAATAAAGAACAAATAATGAACAATAACACGGAATCGGCGAATTATGGACATTCAATAAATAATCCGGTAATCAAGACCTCCGGGAGGTGGCGACAATAGGACGCCAATTCTGAAGAATCTGGCTGGCAAAGTGGCTTGTTTTTGGCATAATTCCTCGCAGCCACCTCCCGGAGGTCACATTAATCTATTGCCGGTTTAATTTCTGAACTTCCATAATTCCCGTTAATAAATTCGTAAGAGTTCTGTTCGGTTTGCGTAAACAAAAGGTGTCATCAT
>DUEF01000269.1 GCA_011176555.1 Caldilineae bacterium | reverse complement strand
GGATTGCTTCGCCAAAAACCGGCTCGCAATGACAGTGGTGCTAATAGATATTGCTCTGGCCGATGCGCGGCAGGGCGTACACCGGCTTCCAGCCCTCGCTCTGCGGCTCGCGCAGGTAGGGTTCCATCTCTTCGGCCGTGCGCAGGGTCACTTCCTCGACCGGCGGCACGGTTCCGGGCGGGAACACGGCGCGAATGTCGTCGATGAGGATGGTCAGATAGCGCAAGATCGCGGCCAGCGGTCGCTTCGCTTTCCAGGCCTCGGCGTCAGCGGCGTTGCCCACCACGCCCTCAGGGGTAGCGAACAGCTCGATGCCGAAATGCCCCTCGCCTTCCGACCACTTGCTGGGACGATGGTAGGGATCGACTGAGGTGTCGAAATGGCCGTCGGGCAGGTAGCCTTTGCCCTTGGTGTTCACCGCCAGGTCCATCTCCACCATGTCGGGGAACAGATAGAGGGCGAGTGAGGTCTCGGCTTCTTCGGCGTGCACGAAATTGCTGCCGTAATCGCCGCCGCGGTCGTTGGTGTAGAAACTCTCGCGCACGGCCCGGTGCCAATCCATCACCCGGAAGATGCCGGGAAGCTGGTAGCGCTTCTGGAACTGCTTGATAACCGATTCCAGCATCCACAGATGGCCGTGGTTGTTGATCAGGATCTGCTTGCGGAAGCCATCATTCCACAGCCCCAGCATCATGTCGATCAACGTCTCGCGAACGATGTCCTCGCGCACGGGCGCGGTGCCGGGCATGCCGTAATGATGGTAGGGATGGGCGCCGTAGTTGAGTGGCGGCAGGGTCAGGGCCACGGGATAGCCCTTTTTGGCCGTGTAGCGCCGCACGCCTTCGATGATCTGGCTGACGAACAGGGTGTCGGTGGCGCTGGGCAGATGCAGGCCGTGATTCTCGGTGCAGCCGATGGGGATGAGGATGATGTCGTTCTTACGGCGCTCCTCGATCAGTTGGCGGCGGGTCATCATCTGGATGTAGGAGCCCGGCTTGCTCCACTCCACCGGCGGCACTTCGCCCGGAGCCATGCCGTACTCGGCCAGAATGGCATCCAATTGCGCTTCATCGGCCTCGAAGATCTCCCGCTTCATGCGGCCAATGTGATTGTCTTCGAAGAGTACGGTAGGGTTGCTGGAGGAAAGCCAGCCAGCAGGTAAGTTGTTGGTCATTTTGGTATTCCTGTTGGATAGAGTTGGTTTGTGAGTGCTGGATATTGGATATTAGGTATTGGATATTGGGTAATGGCGGATATTCGAATAATACCCAATACCCACTACCCAATACCTAACACCCGCTAGTCTTCAATCTCGCTGAGTTGCACGGGCCGCCTCTCGTCGAACGACTTCTTGGCCGCGTAGCCCATGACGACGGGAATGCGACCATCCAGGCCGGTGACGGCGGGTGTGCGGTCTTCCTGCACGGCGGCGATGAAGGCCCGCATCTCGGCCAGGTAGGATTCAGTATAACGCTCGACGAAGAAGAACAAAGGCAGGGCCCCGTGTACGCCGGTCGAGTCACTGACGACCGCGGTGTTGGGCTTGTCGTTGCCGACGATGACCACGCCCTCCGAGCCGAAAACCTCGACGCGCTGGTCGTAGCCGTACACCGCCTTGCGGCTGTTGTCGATGCTGCCGATCACGCCGTTGCGGTAACGCAGGGTGATCAGGGCCGTATCGATGTCGCCGGCTTCGCCGATGGCCGGATCGACCATGACGCCGCCCGTGGCGTAGATCTCCTCCACCTCATCGCCGATCAGGAAGCGAGCCATGTCGAAATCGTGGATGGTCATGTCCAGGAAGATGCCGCCGGAAACCTCGATGTAGGCGATGGGCGGGGGTTCAGGATCGCGGCTGGTGATACGCAGGAGGTGGGGTTCACCGATCTGGCCGGACGCCACCACCTCTTGCGCCCGCTTGAAGTTAGGATCGAAGCGGCGATTGAACCCGACCTGGAGCTTGACTCCGGCCTCTTTCACTGCCCCCAGCGCCCGGTCTATCTCTGCCAGGTCCAGGTGGATGGGCTTTTCACAGAAAATGTGCTTGCCCGCTTCCGCGCTTTCGATAATCATCCGGGCGTGCGTGTCGGTGCTGGAGCAGATCACCACCGCCTCGATAGCCGGGTCATCGAGAATGCGGCGGTGATCCTGGTAGGCGGCGGGGATGCCGAAATCGACTGCGGCTCTTTGCGCGGCCTCGACGAAAATATCGGAAACAGCAAGGAGGTTGGCCTCGGGCAGGCGTTGGGCCAGATGCTCGCCATGCAAGCGGCCAATGCGCCCCGCGCCGATCAGGCCGATGTTGAGTTGTTTGGTCATGTCAATTCGTTTGTGTCGTGATGGGATATTGGGTATGAGATATTGGATATTGTGGTTGCCGGGTGATCACCCAATATCCAATATCTGGTATCAATATCTCAGGCGAGAGTTTTCCTGAGCCAGTGAAGGGATTCTTGCAAGTATCGCTCAAGCCATCCCAACGATTCCTCGTCCTTGATGGCAGTGAAGGGATCGGGGCCGGGCGCGGTGCACTCGACGATGATGGGGCCGTCGTAGCCGATGTCAGCGAGCGCCGTCATCTGCGCCCGAAAATCGGTGTGACCCCGGCCGACGCCCTGGCGATTGGAATCGGCGACGTGGTAGAGCCAGAGCTTGTCGCCCGCCAACCGCAGCGCCGCCGCGGGCTCGGATTCCTCGATGTTCATGTGATAAGCGTCGAGCAAAACGCCCACGTTGGCTTCGCCAACCTCCTCGATAAAGGCCAGCGTCTCCGCGGCGGTGAGCAGCAGATGCGCCTCGTAGCGATTGAGCACTTCCAGCACTAGGCGCAAGTCCAGCTCGGCCGCCCGCGCCGCCACCCGCCGCACTGCTCGCTCGAACAGTCTTCTCTCCCCGGCCAGCGTGCTGATAGGGCGCACTCGCCCCACGAAACCGTGGCAGGAGACAAG
>DUEF01000268.1 GCA_011176555.1 Caldilineae bacterium | reverse complement strand
ATTTCTGTAATGTTCATCAATCCCGGGTTGCTTGCCGTCACCACGGAGTTTTCCACGCGCCCCCTCCCCGCCAACCCGTGGGGTAACGTGCACCGTCCACGCAGGTGGACGTTCGGCGGAACGCCCCAGAGCCCGAATTTATTCGGCGAGAGTCTCCGGCAACACCTTGCGCAAGAACTGCCCGGTGTAAGAATCAGCGTACTGCATCACGCGCTCCGGCGTGCCTTCGACCAGCACGCGGCCGCCCTTGTCGCCGCCCTCCGGCCCCAGGTCGATCACCCAATCCGCGGCCTTGATCACGTCCAGATTGTGCTCGATGATGAGGATGGTGTTGCCGCGGTCCACCAAATCATGCAGCACGTTCAGCAGCTTCTCCACGTCCGCGAAGTGCAGGCCGGTGGTGGGCTCGTCCAGGATGTACAGCGTCTTGCCGGTGGCGCGGCGCGAAAGCTCCTTCGATAATTTCACGCGCTGGGCCTCGCCGCCCGAGAGCGTGGTGGCGGGCTGTCCCAGTTTGATGTAGCCCAAACCCACCCGGTGCAGCGTGTCGAGCTTTTTGCGGATGCGGGGGATGTTCTCGAAGAAATCAAGCGCCTCTTCCACCGTCATGTCCAGCACATCGGCGATGGTCTTGCCCTTGTAGTGGATTTCCAGGGCCTCGCGGTTGTAGCGCTTGCCGTGGCACACCTCGCAGGGCACGTACACATCGGGCAAAAACTGCATTTCGATGCGGATGATGCCGTCGCCCCGGCAGGCTTCGCAGCGCCCGCCCTTCACGTTGAACGAAAACCGCCCGGGCTTGTATCCGCGCATCTTCGATTCGGGCAGGTTGGCGAACAACTGGCGGATCGGCGTGAACAGATCGGTGTAAGTGGCCGGATTCGAGCGCGGCGTGCGGCCAATGGGCGATTGGTCGATGTCGATGACCTTGTCCAGGTGCTCCAGGCCTTCGATGGCGTCGTAGCGGCCCGGTTTCTTGCGGGCTCGATACATGCGCTGGGCGACGGCCCGGTACAGGGTGTCGATCACCAACGTCGACTTGCCGGAACCGCTGACGCCCGTGACCACGATCAGCTTGCCCAGGGGAAAACGCACGTCCAGTCGCTTGAGGTTGTTGGCGCTGGCCCCGCGCAGAATCAGATACTCGCCGTTGCCCGCGCGCCGCTGCTGGGGCGTGGGGATCGTCTTTCGTCCCGACAGATAGGCTCCGGTCAGGCTGTTTTCATCCGCCGCCACCACCGCGGGCGGCCCCTGCGCCACGATCTCGCCCCCATGTTCTCCTGCGCCCGGCCCCAGGTCGAGCAGCCAGTCGGCCGATTCCATCGTCTCCTGGTCGTGCTCCACCACCAAAACCGTGTTGCCCAGGTCGCGCAAATCGCTGAGCGTGCGGAGCAGGCGGGCGTTGTCGCGCTGGTGCAGGCCGATGCTCGGTTCGTCCAGGATGTAGAGCACGCCCATCAACTGCGACCCGATTTGCGTGGCCAAACGGATGCGCTGGGCTTCGCCCCCGCTGAGCGTGCCGGCCTGGCGATTCAGGGTGAGATAGTCCAGGCCCACGTCGTGCATGAAACGCAACCGCGCCTGGATTTCTTTCAGCACCTGGCGGGCGATGGTCCAATTCCGCTGCGAGAGGGGCGATGCGTCGGGAACCTGTTCGGGCAGCGGCGCGTTGTAGTGCTCCCCTTCATCGCTGCCGCGCAAAGCGCGCACCCAGCGCAAGGCGTCGCCGACCGACATTTGCGTGATGTCATCGATGTTTTGGCCCAGGATGGTGACCGCCAGCGCTTCCGGGCGTAACCGTTTGCCGCCGCACGTGGGGCAGGGGCGATTCGTCATGTAGCGTTCCAGCACCTCGCCGCGGATGTACTCCGATGTGGTTTCGCGGTAGCGGCGCTGCAAGTTGGGGATGATGCCCTCGTAGCTGGTCTGGTACGAGCGCTGGCGGCCCTGCTGGTTGACATAGCGCACCGTGATCGTATCCGCGCGCTTGCCGCCGTACAGGATGATGTCCTGTTGCTTGCGGCTGAGTTGTTTCCAGGGGACGGCGATGGGGATGCCGTAATGACGGGTCGCGGCTTCGATCAGGGATTGGTAGTAGGTGGCGGTGTCCCGCGACCAGGGATGCAACGCGCCATCGGCCAGACTGAGATTCGGGTCCGGTACGATCAGGTCGGGATCGAACTCCATCTGCGTGCCGAGACCGGTGCAGGTGGGGCAAGCGCCGTGCGGCGAGTTGAAGGAGAAGCTGCGCGGTTCGATAGCGGGCAGGCTGATGCCGCAGGTCGCGCAGGAAAGATGCTCGGAGAACAGGCGGTCGCGGGGATGTGCGCGGTCGCTGACGTCCGCCACGGTCATCACGCCGCCGCCCAGCCCGAGCGCGGTTTCCACCGAGTCGGCCAGACGCGTGAGATCCATGCCCTCTCGACCGTTTTCGCCGCCATGACGGATGATCAGACGGTCGACCACCGCTTCGATGGTGTGGGTTTTGTAGCGATCCAGTTCGATTTCGTCGGTGACGTCGTATATCTCGCCGTCCACCCGCACTCGCACATACCCGGCCTTTTGTACATCCTCGAACACCGCTTTGTGCTCGCCCTTGCGATCTTTGATCAGCGGTGCCAGAATCAGCAAACGAGCGCCTTCGGGATAGGCGACGATGGCGTCGACGATCTGCTCGGTGGTCTGGCGGGCGATGGGTTGGCCGCAATTCGGGCAATGAGGCTGGCCGATGCGCGCAAACAGCAGGCGGAGATAGTCATACACCTCGGTGACAGTGCCAACGGTCGAGCGAGGATTGCGGCTGGAGCCTTTTTGGTCGATGGAGATGGCCGGGGAAAGGCCCTCGATCTGATCCACATCCGGTTTTTCCATCAGGCCCAGGAATTGGCGGGCATACGCCGAAAGCGACTCGACATAACGTCGCTGGCCCTCGGCGTAAATGGTGTCGAAAGCCAGCGATGACTTGCCTGACCCGGACAGCCCGGTGATCACGACCAGTTTGTCGCGCGGGATTTCGACATGGATGTTTTTCAGGTTGTGTTCGCGAGCGCCGCGGATGATGAGTTTGTCGTGAATCATAGGATGAAATTGCGAATGTCGGATTGCGGATTGCGGAATGGTCTCAGGTGTCATTGCGAGGAGGACGACCTGCGGTCGTTCGACGAAGCAATCCCCGATCATGCAGCTTGGGGATTGCTGCGTAAGCTACGCTTACACTGCCAAAACCCGGCTCGCAATGACATACATCTTATGTCACTGCGCTGCATCCATTCGCCAGCGAACGAGCCCGACCGGATGTTTGAGCACTCGCCGGTAGTCTTCCTCCGGGATGTCGCAGTTGTCAGACACGACCACGTAATCGAAAAAGCGGTCGGGGTAGGGCAAGGGCTGGAAGAGATACTGGTAGCGGATGTGGTTGGCGTTGAGCACGGCCCGCCGCAGTTCGCCCGCTTCCAGCGTTTGCAGATCGTCGCAGAGGATGTCGGCGCGGCGGGCGCGCAGCGACACCCGCAGCGGCGTAATCGGGTCGGGCGGGCGCAAAAAGAGGATGCGGTCGTTCCGGCTCAGACGGTTGCTGAGAAAAGCGAGTTCGGGATGCGCCGGCATTGCCGACCAGGAGTCGATCACCCGGTCGGGCAATATCCAGAAGCCCTGTTCGTTCTGGCTGGCCTCGGATGCGCGGGGGTAGTCGTCGGGATCGAGATCGAGCAGGTGTTCGGTGCGATTCAGATAATGCACCATCCAGCGCTTCCACTCAGGCCACACGAAATGGCTGATGCCGGTGTTGGTGTTCCAGATGGAAAAATGAATGCTGCCCAACATCGCCGCGGTGAGGACGCTCATGGTTCCGCCATGACTGACGACGCAGACGCGCTGCCCCGCGTAACGCTCCAGGATTTCTGACAAGGCCTCCAGCACCCGTTCGCGAAAAGCCATAAAGGTCGGGGCCTGTTCGAAGGTGGGGATCCAGTCGGTGCGGCCCCACCAGGGGCGGGTGGGATGATGCAACGGCATTTCATCCCAAAAACTTTGGCTGAATTCTTCTAACCCGGCCAGTTGGATTGGCTCCAGCCCTTGAGCGTGGGCGATGGCCAGGGCGGTGCTGTGCGCCCGGCGCATCGGCGAAGTGATCACCACATCGACCGGCGCGTGTTCGGCCATCCATGCGCCCGCTTTCAGCGCCTGAGCCCAGCCCAGCGCGGTGAGATTGGGATCGTAAGCCACCAGATTGGCGTAGGTGTTGGTCATCGATTCGCCGTGGCGCACCAAGAAAAGTTCCGTGCCCACGGCATAACCGTAGCCACGGTCGACCATCGGGACATCGGGCAATGTGTCGGGATTGAAGGAGGGGTTGGGCATAAGCGTGGGTTCCTGTGTGCAGGATTAAAGATCAATGATTAAGGGATCTTTGCGCTTCCAGGCGCTTCCTTAATCCTTAATCTTCAATCTTTGATCCTCAGTCCTGCATCAAATCTTCATGAAGAGCAGCAACTCACCATGATAACAACAATCACCTGTGGCGGCAAGTGTGGTTTTTGGACGAACCGCCATTCCTGCCGATATAATGAGTCTTCACACGCACTCTTTTGGAGCTTTCTTTGTCTACCCTCATCCCCCAATGGATTTTACCTTCTCCGCCCGGCCCTGAGATCCGGGCCCGCTTTGACTGGCTGCACCCCGCCATCGTGCAAATTCTGTACAGCCGGGGTTTGGTCGATCCCGAAGAAGTGGCCGAATTCTTCGGCGAACGCGTGCGACCGGACGATCCCTTCCGCATGAAGGGCGTTTCGCAAGCGATCAGTCGGATTCGTTGGGCCAT
>DUEF01000267.1 GCA_011176555.1 Caldilineae bacterium | reverse complement strand
TTCAGCCAATTCCTCTCGACGGGCTCGCAGAAAGGATTGAAAGTGATTGGCAGCACCGGATAGACGTTCATGGGAGCGGATTCTAGCGCCACCAATGGCCACATGTTTTCCCAATGCTTCGGCCAACAAAGCTTCTTCGAAGAAAGCCTGACTATCTCGATTGAGCCGCAATTTGGTCTGCCATTGTTGGTTTCTGTCTCGAACAGCCAAATACAACTCCCGAATGCCGACCGCCAATCGCTCCAACCCTGGTATTTGCATCATCTCTGCCTGGACAACCAAGAGCAACAGCACGATCGTCGTCAGCCGTTGTTGGCCGTCGATGATATCGACGTTTGTATAGAGACGACCCTCTTCATCACGGAACGGACTGGAGAAGTGGCTATTTGGACACAGCACAATTGTCCCAGTGAAGTGGTTTCTTCCTTTTGGTAGTAATTCAAGATCCTGTAACAGATCATCCCACTGCTTTTTCTCCCAAGCGTACCCGCGCTGATAATCCGGCACATGGAAAATACGGTCCAGAAATAGACGCCCCACCGATTCAGTTAGATTTGTCATAGTTGCTCCTTGTTTTATGCCGAATGACAATCTATCGAACTACGCTTGACTAAGTACTGGTACACCGAGGCGTAAGTCCTGAGAAGGTTGGTTGCCATCTCTTGCGTCCAGGCGAATCCGTGATTCGCCGGGTTGGTTGGCGAAAACCCGCCGAATCGAGGATTCGGCTGGACGCTTTAGCGTAGCTAACCATGCGTTTATTTAGGCCCTCGTGTACTAGGCTAGGTTGCCGTGGGCGGCTCAGCAAGCCGTTATCCCCCATCACCGGACGCCAATACCCTACTACCGGTCAGGTGAGAAGGAGGAAAGGTCGAGATCCGAGCGACCGTCGACCACAAGCTGGGCGATAGTGCGGCCGGCCAGGGGCGTAACGATCACGGTGGATTTGAAGGCCGTGGCCAGGATCAGGCCCTCGATGTCCGCCACCGGGCCGAAATAGGGCAGGCCGTCATGGGTGTAGGCCACGGGCGCGGCCCAGCCCCGCAGCACCCGCAATTTCCGTAGGGCGGGGAAGTGACGTCCGGCTACCCGCGCGATGGCCGCCTGGCCCGCGGGCGTGGCCGCTTTTCCCCGATCGGCGGTGTTGCGCGCGGCCTCGCCCAACAAGAAATGCCCGTCCCCGGTTTGGGAGATGGCGAGGACGGCGTGCTCACCGCCAGCATCGTCATCCCCATGCGCCTCCTCGAAGAATGCGGCGGAGGCGATGTGGTTGCGCAGCCGCAGGCCGGGCGGTGCGGATTCGGTCACGAGGGCCTGACCGTGCACATGCGGGATGTCCCAGTCCCGCCCCACGGCCCGGCCCAGCAACGAAGTCCAGGCCCCGGTGCAGAGTACGACCACCCCCGCGCTGAAATCGCCCTGGCTGGTGTGCAGGCGCTGCACCCTGCCGTTTGAGATGTCCATGCCGGTCACTTCCACGCCCAGATGCAGGGTCAGTCCTCGCTCAAGGCCCCGGCGCACGAAGGCCCATAGCAGCGAAAAGGGATAGACCTGGCCTTCATGTTCATGGTAGCACGCCCCCAGCACGGTGGTGGGGTCCAGAAGGGGTTCGAGTTCAGGAAGATGCTCGGCCGGAACCATTTCGGCGCGGATGCCGGCGGCATGCAATGGCGGCAGCCTGGCCGCCATCGTCCGCCACTGGCTCTCGTTCTCGATTAGCAAAAGCCCGCCCAGCGGTTTCAACCCGACCGGCGAACCCAGCTCCTCCTCCAGCGTCTCGAAGCAAGCGTACCCGGCCCGGATCATGGGCAGGCTGTGATCCAGCTCGGCGTCCTGCACCTGGATGTTGCCGTAGTTCGCGGCCGATGCGCCCGCGCCGATGCCGCCCCGGTCGATCATGGCGGTGCGCAGGCCGGCCCGGGTCAGGTGGTAGGCGGCGCTACAGCCGATGTAGCCAGCGCCGATGACGACGGCGTCGTAGGTAAGCATGATCGGAGGTCAGAGAGCGGAGGGCAGAAGTCGGAGGTCGGAGATCGGAAGTCGGGGGACGGAAGACGCACCACGCACCACGCACCACGAATACGCAACACATCACGCCTCCGGCGTCGCAATCCACACCGACTTAACCTCGGTGTACGCTTCCAGCACTTCCAGGCCGTTGTCGCGGCCGTAGCCGCTACCCTTGAAGCCGCCAAAGGGCGCAGCGCCATCGAATAGATCGTAGGTGTTGACCCAGACCACACCGGCCTTGATTCCCGCAGCCACGCGGTGCGCCCGCGCCAGGTCGTTGGTCCAGATGCCCGCGGCCAGGCCATACTCGGTGTCGTTCGCCCTGGCGATGACCTCCGCCTCGGTCTCGAAGGCGTACACCGGCAGCACCGGCCCGAAGATTTCTTCCCGCGAGATGACCATATCGTCCCGCACATCCGTGAAGATCGTCGGCTCGATATAAAAACCCTTGCCGTAATCGCCATCGCTCAGGCGCCTGCCGCCCAGCACCAACGTCGCCCCCTCCTCGATCCCGCTCTGGATGTAATCGAGGATGGTTTTGGTCTGCACCGCATCGACGATGGGGCCCAGCTCGGTGTCGGGATCCAGAGCGTGGCCGATTCGGGCCTCCTTCGCCATAGTCACCAGTGTATCCAGGACCATATCGAAGATGGAGACATGCACGAAAAGGCGAGCGCCCGCCACGCAGCTCTGGCCGGTGTTGCCGAAAGCCGCGCGGAATGCGCCGGGGATGGCCTCATCCAGATTCGCATCGGGGAAGATGATGTTCGGAGCCTTGCTGCCCAGCTCCAGGGCCAGGCGCTTGAGATTGCCGGCTGAAGCCCGGATCACGCTGCGCCCCACCGCGGTGGAGCCGGTCACCTGGATCTTGTTGATGCCGGGATGTTCAGCCATGGCCTGGCCGATCACCGAGCCCCGCCCCGTGATCACGTTGAACACGCCGGGCGGCAACCCCGCCTCCAGCGCCAGTTCGCCCAGCCGCAGCAGGGGCAGCGACGCCAGTTGCGCGGGCTTGAGGATCACGGTGTTCCCGCAGGCCAGCGCCGGGGAAACTTTCTGCATGCCGTGGATCAGGGGGTAGTTCCAGGGGATGATGATGCCGGCCACGCCGACCGGCTCCCGGCGGGTGTAGACGAAATGGTTGGGTATCGAGACCGGCGCGGTGTACCCGACCATTTTGCTGGGCCAACCCGCGAAGTGGTAGACGAGATTGGCGGCCACTCTGCTGTCGATGGTGCGGGTGTGATGGATGGGTTTGCCGTTGTCCAGCGATTCCAGCTCGGCCAGCTCGTCGGCGTGCGCGGCGATGAGATCGGCCCAGCGCCGCAGGAGTCGTTCTCGCTCCCGCGGCAATAGGTCGGCCCAGCCGTTTTCGAAGGCGCGCCGGGCCGCGGCCACCGCCCTGTCCACGTCCTCGACCCCGGCGGAGGCCAGTTCGGCCAGCACGGAGCCGTCCGAGGGGCTGATGCTGGTGTACGTCGCGCCCGAGGCCGCTGGCGTCCACGCCCCATCGATAAGAAGTTTGTGGGGGGAGCGAGCGAGAAAAGCTTGGGTGTCAGGGTGCAAAGGTGGGATTGGCATGGTTGATGTTGGGTATTGGGTATTGGTTGAGGTAGATCAGTTTCCCATGTGCGGTTGCGCGCAAGGGGGATGAAAAACACTTGCGTGTGTCATTGCGAGGCCGGAGGCCGAAGCAATCCCCAAGTTTCATGAGCGTTGGAGATTGCTTCGGGGCTGCGCCCACTCGCAATGACACAATTAACGCACATGATGCACATTTTGTGGAGGAACCGTGAGTTGCGTAAGGCCAGAGAAACGGAATACGGAACACGCAATACGAGAAACACGCAGCCTCATGATTGGCGGCTCAACGACATTGGGCCAGGAGCAAAGTTTCGACATCGTCGGCGGTGACCTGGCGGGGGTTGTTTGGGGTCATGGCCATGCGCAGCGTGTCTTCGACGATGGCGTCCCGCGTGGCCGGGTCGTCGAGCGTCGAGAGATCGGCGATCTCGGACAGGCTCGTGGGCAGGCCCAGATCGGCGACGAAGCGGGCAAGGGCGTTGACCAGGGCCTCGTCGGCGGCGGTGGGAGCCAAACCGAAGGTTTGTTTCAGTCGCGCCCGGCGCTCAGGGGCGATGGCCGGGAGGTTGAAGCGAAGGATGGGGGGCAGAAGGATGGCGTTGGTCAGGCCGTGATGCAGGTGAAACTGGCCGGTGAGCGGCCCGGACAGGGAATGAATCAGCCCCAGCCCGCCGTGATCCATGGCCGTGCCCGCCCACAGCGCCGCCAGCATCATCGCTTCGCGTGCGGCCATATCCTCGCCATCAGCGACGGCCTCCGGTAGCGCCCACCAGACTGTCTCCAGCGCGGCCAGCGCCAGCATATCGGTGTAGGGATTGGCCCGGCGGCCCGTGTAGGCTTCCAGCGCGTGGATGAAGGCGTCCATGCCGGTGGCCGCGGTCAGCCAGGCGGGTAGGGAACGCGTGAGTTCGGGGTCGGCGATGGCAGCGTGGGGGAACATGTGGGGACTGAGCACGCCTTTCTTGAAGGGCCGGTCGGGATCGACGATGACCGCCACCTTGCTCACCTCGCTACCCGTGCCCGCGGTGGTGGGGACGGCCAGCAGGGGCAGGCTGCGCCGGGTGATGGCCTTGCCGCTCCATTGGTAATCGGCGTAGACCCCGCCGTTGGCCATGAGCATGGCGATACCCTTGCCCACGTCGATGGGACTGCCGCCGCCCAGGGCGATGATGGCCTGAGCCTGAAGCTCCCGCGCCAGAGTCAGACCGGCGGCGACTTCGGTGCTGGTGGGATTGCTGCTGACCTCCGTGAAGGCGACGATGGCCCGACCTTCGTTGCTGAGCCCGACCTCGATGCGTTCCACCAACCCGATGTCCGCCAGACCGGGATCGCTGACGAGCAAGATCCGCTTTGCTTCCAGCAAGTCGAGTTCGTTTGCCAGGGCTTCGAGCGCTGGTTGGCCGAAGATGATTTTGGTGGGGAGATGATAAGTGAACATGTCAGATATTGAAGCGGATGTGCACGATCTCGCCATCCTGCACGTCGTATTCCTTGCCCTCCAGTCTCAATGTGCCTCGTTTGCGCGCCTCCGCCATCGAGCCCGCGGCTATCAGGTCGTCGAAGGCGATGACCTCCGCCCGGATAAATCCCCGTGCCAGATCACTGTGCACGGTTCCGGCGGCGTCCAGGGCCGTGGCATTGACCGGAACCGTCCACGCCCGCACTTCATCTTCGCCTACCGTGAAAAAGGATTGCACCTTGAGCAGATCATACGAGCAGCGGATGATACGGCTCAGGCCTGGCTCCTCGATACCGAAATCGGCGAGAAATTCCTCCGCTTCTTCCGGCTCCATTTGCGCCAGCTCCATCTCCAACTCGCCCCGCAGCGCCGCCACTGCTACGTTGGCTCCTTCCTGCTGGAACTGCTCAGCGATGCTTTCATCGGCGTCATCGTCGATGTTCAGGAGGATAAGCATCGGCTTCTGGCTGAGGAAGTTGTAGCCCCGCAGACTTTTCTCCTCCTCGGGCGTCAACACCAGTTCCCGCAGCGGTTGTTCCTCCTCCAGCGTTTCTAGCAGGCGCGTCAGCAAGGTTTGTTCGCTTTTGAGCGCCTGCACTTCTTTGGGATTGCCGCCCTTGCCGATGCGGTCGCGGATGCGGTCCAGGCGGTTACTGACGAGCAACAGGTCGTTGAGGATGAGTTCGGTTTCGACGATCTCGATATCGCGGGCCGGGTCCACCTCGCCTTCCGGGTGCAGGACGTTGTCGTTTTCAAAGGCGCGCACCACATGCAGCAGGGCGTCGTTGCTACCGATTTCGTTCAGCAGGGGGCCGGCCAGGCCGCCCGATTCGCCCAAGCCCTTGGCCAAACCTGCGATATCGGTGTATTGCACCTGGGCGTAGGTGACTTTTTGGGGTTTGTACATGGCGGCGAGGGCGTCGACGCGCTGGTCAGGCACATGCACGATGGCGGTGTGCACTTCCATGCGGCCGGCCGAGTAGGCTGCCGTTTCCACTTGCCCGCGGGTGAGGGCGTTGAAGATGGTGGTCTTGCCGCTGTTGGGGAGTCCGATGATTCCGATTTTCATGGTTTGGTCGATCAGCCTTGTGGTTGTGCAGTCGTTTAGTCGATTAGTCGTACGGTTGGTATGGGGGAGCCCGTCGCCTCGGTCGGGTGCGCAAAGTTATCGCACATTTCCCCGAACGTTAATCTTTGGCGCAGGCTGACGATGCGTTATAATCTGTCGTGGATTCGCTTACATTCATAGGAGAAGTGATTGCATGAAGGAGAAACGTTTTGTTCAATTCGCCTGGTTCGTGTTGGCCTACAATGTCCTGGTGGTTTTGTGGGGCGCTTTCGTGCGCGCTACGGGCTCGGGCGCGGGTTGCGGCGCACATTGGCCTATTTGCAATGGCCAGGTGATTCCCCGAAATCCCGCCGTGGAGACGATGATCGAGTTCTCGCATCGGCTCAGCAGCGGATTGGCGCTCATTTTCGTCGTCGCGCTCATCGTCTGGGCCTTCCGCCTCTATCCCAAGGGTGACAAGGTGCGTTTCGCCACAGGTTGGGCCATGTTCTTCATGATCACCGAGTCGCTGGTGGGAGCCAGTCTGGTGCTCTTTCGTTGGGTGGAGGCCAATGATTCGGTCGCCCGTGTGTACGTGATGGGCATCCACCTGGGCAACACCTTCATGTTGCTGTTCTTCCTGGCTTTGGCGGCTTTCTACGCGTCGGGGCGCGCCAAGGTGCGGTTCCGGCATCAGGGAAGGGCGGGGACGCTGTGCTGGCTCTCCTTGCTGGCCATGCTCCTGCTGGCGGTGTCAGGAGCGATCATCGCCCTGGGGGATTCGCTGGTGTACATCGAGGGGTTGTCGCCCGATGATTCATTGGTGGTGGCGACGCTTATGTCCATCCGCATCTACCATCCCCTTTTCGCCATCCTTGTCAGCGTCTTTTTGCTGGTGGTTTCCCGTTACCTGGCGAAGGCCCGGCCCTCGCCTCAGCTCAGCCGAGCTTCGCTCATCCTGCTGATTTTGGTGCTGATCGAGGTGGTTGTGGGCATCATTAACATCGCCCTCAAAGTGCCGGTAGCGGTGCAGATCATCCACTTGTTGGTGGCCTCACTGATGTGGCTGACGGTGACGTTCATGACTTTCTTCGCCCTGTCAGATGACGCGGAACGAGTGCCGGCAGTGACAATGTAAAGCGTCAAACGTAATGCGTAAGCGTTGGTTCCGGCGACGAATTCTTACGTTTGACATTTGATGTTTTACGCCCCGTACGCCCGCTTCACCTCCTCGGCGATGATGCGGATGCCTTGCTCGACCGCGGAGGCCTCCTGGGCGTAGCTCATGCGGATGCACTCCTGTTTGTGACGCCAGGGGTCATGCTCCAGGCCGGGGAAGAAGAATTCGCCCGGGAGCACGATCACGTTACGGGCCTTCAGACGCTGGTAGAGCTCGGCGCTGGTGATGGGAAGGTCTCGGAACCACAGCCACAGGAAGAAAGCGCCCTCCGGTTTGTGAATGTAGCAAGTTGCGTCACCCATCTCGCGGCGCAGCCATGTCAAGGCCTGTTCGACTTTCTGCTGGTAGAACGGGCGGATGATCTCGTAGCCGAGGTTGAGGACTTCACCACTGCGTATCATATCGGTCATCAGGAATGCACCGAATCCGCCCGGTGAAAGGCTGATCACTGCGTTTATGGCGCTGATCGCTTTAATCACTTCGGGACGTGCGATAACGATGCCTGTGCGCAGTCCCGGCAGGCCCAGTTTGGACAGGCTCATGGTCAGGATCACGTGCTCTTCCCAGATGGGCTTGACGTCGGTGAAGATGATGCTGGGGAAGGGCTTGCCGTAAGCGTTATCGATGATGAATGGGATGTCGTGCGCCTTGGCGAGATTGCTGAGTTTGGCCACTTCCTCATCGGTGAGGACGTTGCCTGTGGGGTTGGTGGGGCGAGAGACGCAGATGGCGGCGATGTCGTCATCCACGGTCAGGCGCTCGAAATCCACGTGGTACTTGAACAGGCGATCATCCAGATATTTGATCTCGGGTCTGCTGGCAACGAACAGGTCAGGTGCGATGCCGGTGTCGGCATACCCGATGTATTCCGGGGCGAGTGGCAGCAGGACTTTTTTGAAGGAGCCATCGGGCTGTGGGCCGCCGAACATGTTGAACAGGTAGAAAAAGGCGGTTTGACTGCCGTTGGTGAGGGCGATGTTCTGCGGGCCGATGTCCCAGCCAAACGTGCGGTGCAGAAGCTCGGCCAGGGCGGCGATGAAGGCAACGTTCCCCTGCGGCGGCGCATAATCCCCAACCGCTCGCTCGAACCGCCCCTCGTCCAGCAAAAGATCGTACATCTGCTGACGCAATCGCGTTTGCACTTCCGGGATGTAGGCGGGGTTGCCGCCGCCCAACATCATCACTTCACGGTCGCTGGATAGCGCTCGTCCCAGATCGTCCATGAGCAGGGTGAGGCCCGTGTCGGCGCTGAATTTGCGGCCAAAAGTGGATAGTTTCATCTTCCTTCTCCATGGAGACTGGTGTGATGGCCGCCGTCGGAGTGAGGTGACGAGGCCAAGTGTATTGTAGTGAGTCTGCACATTCTTGACAAGTCTTGGGCGACACAAACCGTGGCGTGGCGGGGATTGTCGTTTTATGGTACAGTTGGTAGTGTCCATAAGATGCAAAATACGTGGTAGCGTCACCACAGTCCAAAACAACGTAAAACGTAAGTGTTGGTTCCGGCGACAGACTTTTACGCTCCACGTTTCACGCATACACACCGGGGGTTTGCCATGAAGCAAGTGCTTGTCATTGATTTGAACGATGTCGATTCCGAGAAGCGCGTGACCTTCCTCGGGCGGGAGGTGAAACTGCTGCACCGCGGCAGTGGCGGCGATCCCGAGCGGGTGCGGGCGCTGTTGGCCGAGTTCGACGGCAAGGTCGACGCCATCGGTTTGGATGGCATGCCCGCTGTGTTGCAATTGGGACGCACGCAGCGGCCTCACCGGGTCGCCACCGAGTTGCTCGCCACCGACATGCAAACGCCGGTCGTGGACGGGTGCGGCGTGCGGGCCGGGCTGGAACGGTGGGGCGTGATCCTGGCCGATCGGGCTGAGCCGGGCATCTTTGCCCAGAAGCGCGTGCTCATGGTCCCGGGCCTCAATCACGTGGGGCTGGCGCAGGCCCTGGAGCGGCGCGGCTCGGCCATCCATTATGCCGATCCGGTCATCTACTTTGGTCTGCCTGCCGTGCCCGGCGTGGGCGGCAAGACGACCCTGGCCCAGGCCGCAACCCGCACTCTGGATCAATTGCAAGATGCGCCCTTCCGCCGCATCCATCCCCAGCCGGGCGATCCCGGCCACCCGCGCTCACCGCAGCCCTTTTTGTGGGCCGATGTCATCGCCGGCGAGATCGGTGCGATTCGGCGCTATGCCCCGGCCGAGCTCAAGGGCAAAATCGTGGTGGTCGAGCGCGCGGACGAGGATGACCTGGCCGATTTGCAGCAGCGGGGCGTCACCATCGCCGTCACCATCATGCCCTCGCTCGATGACGAGGATGATCTGGGACGCTGGCCGGCCGCGGCCATCGAGGCGGTGTTGGTGGCCTTGCGCGCGGACCCCACCGCTTCTCTGAGCGAGGACACCTACCTCGACCTCATGGCCGACATCCATTGGTCCCCGGCTATCCGCTACCTGCAACCGGAAGAGGCGGGCATCAACCGTTTCGCCTTTGTCATCCATCCCCTGGAGATGAAATTCATCCACGACCACAAGCTTTTCCGCTGGACTAAATATCTGCCCGACGGGTTGGTCGAGGTGGTCGCCGCCTACATGCCGCCCATGTTCATCTCCAAGATCACTGGCGGCCAATCGCCCACCACCGGCCAGCGCATCGAGGGCTATCTCTACGCCCTGGGCGCGACGCCCCGGCAGATGCTCAAACACGATCCTCGCTTCACCTACGACCGGCTCAATCAAGCCGCACGCATGGCCGAGCGAGCGGGCGCGCGCATTATGGGCCTGGGCGCGTTCACGAGCGTGGTCGGGGACGCCGGCATCACCGTGGCCCACGAAGCGGACATCGCCATCACCAGCGGCAACAGCCTTACGGTGGCGGCCACGCTGGAATCGGCCAAAGAAGCGGTCAAGCTCATGGGTGCGACCGATCTCACCAAAGGCAAGGTGATGATCATCGGCGCCACCGGCTCCATCGGTTCGGTTTGCGCCCGGCTGTTGGCGCAGGCCATCCACGACGTGGTGCTGGTCTCCATCGAGCCGGAGAAGTTGATCGAGCTGAAGCGCACGATCCAGGCGGAGACGCCCGGCGCTGAAGTGACCATCGCCACGCGTGCGGCCGATCTGGTGGCGGAGTGCGACCTGATCGTGACGGCCACCTCCGCTTTTGGCCAGCGCATCGTCGATATCACCAAATGCAAGCCGGGCGCTGTGATCTGCGACGTGGCCCGACCACTGGACATCAACCCGGCCGAGGCGGCCCTGCGCCCGGACGTGCTCGTGATCGAGAGCGGCGAGGTGCTGATCCCGGGCGACATCGATTTTGGCTACGACATCGGCCTGCCCGCGGGCACGGCTTACGCCTGCCTGGCCGAGACCGCGCTGTTGGCCATGGAGGGGCGGTTCGAGGATTACACCCTGGGCCGTGACCTGAGCCTGGAGCGGGTGAAGGAGATCTACCGCCTGTTCAACAAACACCAGTTCAAGTTGGCGCGATTGCGCGCTTTCGATCAGTATATCACCGACGAGGATGTGCGCGCGAAACGGGCCCTGGCCGAGCGTTTGCGCGACGACCCCGAGCTACTGGCTCGCACCAAGGCGGAGGCTGGGCGTAAGTTGGCGGAGATTCCGGTGATGGCCAAGGGCGTGCAGGAGAAAAAGGGCGGGGGGCAGGCCTGGTGGCTGGGCGCAGCAGCGCTGGCGGGGGCGGTGGCGGTGGTGGCGGGAATGAGGCGGAGGCGGTGAATCTGGGTATGGCGGCGTATTGCGTGTTGCATGTTCCGTCGTAGCGGTCCCAAGAGAACGGAACACGCACCACACGACACGCTATGCACATCAACTACTGGAGCGATAATGATTCGAGTTGTTTCAGGATTTGCCCTCTTTCTGATTGTGTTGGTCGCCGGTTTTTTGGCGTCGTGCGCCTCCTTCTCGCCGCCTATCCTGCCATCATCGCTGCCTGAGACCCCTGCTCTGACGCCGACCGGGGATGACGCCCTGCGTCGCGCCCTGGCCGCGTACGACATCCGCCCCCTGGAGCCCCTGCCAGACATCGATCCGGACAAGATCGAGCTGGGCCGGATGCTGTTTTTCGACAAGGAACTGGGCGGCAATCGCGACACATCCTGCGCCACCTGCCATCATCCCGATTACGCGGGTGGCGATGGCATCCCCCTCTCGGTGGGGACCGGTGGCCTGGGCCTGGGGCCGGAACGATTGCGCGGGGCCATGCGTCCCCTGGTTCCCCGCAATGCGCCCGAGCTTTTCAACCGCGGGCAGGTCGAGTGGCGAACGATGTTCTGGGACAGCAGGGTGGAGGGGGACAGCGAAACGGGATTCACGATGCCGGCGGAATTCGAGGGGGATTTACCTGATGGCCTGGAAAACGTCGTCGCGGCCCAGGCCCTGTTCCCCATCACGTCCGGGGCCGAGATGCGGGGTGGGCGGGGCGATGTGGATGTGTTCGGGCGGGACAACGAGCTCGGCCGCCGCGCCGGGGACGATCTCGCGGGCGTCTGGCAAGACCTGATGCTTCGCATGACCGCCATTCCCGAATACCGGGCCATGTTCGCCGCCGTCTACCCTGATGTGGCGACCGAAGACCTGAGCATCGTGCACGCCGTCAACGCCATCGCCGCTTTCGAGATCGCCGGTTTCACCTTCCTCGATAGCCCCTGGGATCGCTATTTGCGCGGCGACGACGGGGCCTTGTCCGAGCAGGCCAAACAGGGCGCGCTCCTCTTTTACGGCAAAGCGGGATGCGTCGGCTGTCACAACGGCAAGCTGCTCACCGATCAGCAACACCACAACATCGCCGCGCCCCAGATCGGGCCCGGCAAGGGCCGGGAAGCGCCCTACACCGATCTCGGTCGCTTTCGGGAGACCGCCGATCCGGCCGACCGTTATGCTTTCCGCACCCCGCCCCTGCGCAATGTGACCCTGACCGGCCCCTGGCTGCACGATGGCGCGTACGACTCGCTCGAAGCCGTGATCCGCCATCACCTCGATCCGCAGGCGGCCCTGGCGGCCTACGATCAATCCCACCTGCCGCCGCACGTGCAGAGCGATTCCCGCTGGAGCGAGGCCGTGGCAGCGGAGATGATCGAGACGCTGGATCCGCTTGTGGCCGCGCTCCCAGATCTCTCCGATGAAGAGGTGATGGCGTTGCTTGCTTTTTTGGATGCGTTGACCGACCCCGCCGCGGCCGATCTCTCCCACCTCCTGCCGGATCGAGTCCCCAGTGGCTTGCCTGTTCCCGACCGCATCGAGGGCCCGACCGCGTTCGCCAATGTCACCGCCCAGGCCGGAATCGCCGCCCCGCATTTCGACGGCTACCAGGTGATGGGCCAGGCCTGGGCCGATGTCGATCTCGACGGCTGGCTGGACCTTTATCTCACCGACGGCGGCGGCCCCAACCGGCTCTATCGCAACAACGGCGATGGCTCGTTCGACCTTTCTCCTGTCGCCGACCAGGTGGCTTTGCCCGACCATCGCAGTAGCGGCGCGGTGTTCGCGGATTACGACAACGATGGCTGGGCCGATCTCTACGTGGTGGGGCGTGGGCCCAATGTCCTTTTTCACAACGATGGCGGGGCCGGGTTCAGCGATGTGACGGGGGCGGCGGGCGTGGGAGACGCCGGCGTCGGCAAGACGGCATCGTGGGGCGATTACGACGGCGACGGTTTTCTCGACCTATTCGTGGCCAACTGGGCCTGTTCTCCAGGCTGCCCTCACCCCCTCGAAGGCGATAAAGACAGGCTCTTCCACAACAACGGCGACGGCACGTTCACGGATGTAACGCTGTTGCTGGGGCCGCACACGCGCGGGGCCAGTTTCGTCGCCGCTTTTACCGACTACGACAACGACGGCGACGCCGACATTTACCTCGTCCTCGATGAATTCATCACGCCCATCGGCAACAAGCTGTGGCGGAACGATGGCCCCGGTTGCGGCGGCTGGTGCTTCGAGATGGTCGCGGCTGAGGCCGGAGCCGACGCCAGTGTGATGGGCATGGGCCTGTCCGTCGATGATTTCGACGCGGACGGCGATTTCGATTTCTATTTCGCGGAGGCGGGGGAGATGACGCTGTTGCGCAATGACGGCGAAGGCCATTTCGAGAGCGTAGCCAGCGAAGCTGGGGTGGCCCTGGATGATTCCACCATCGGTTGGGGATCGATTTCGTTGGACTACGATAACGACGGCTATCGCGACATCTACCAGGCGCTCATGCTCTGGAACGACCGCACCAGCCCCTACAATCCGCTTTTCCACAACAACGGCGATGGCACGTTTACGAATTTGGATTTCGCCAGCGGCGCCGCCGATCCGGGGCCGAGCATTGGCGTGGCGTATGCCGACTACGACAACGACGGCTGGGTGGATTTCGTGCTCGGCAATTACCACCGCAGCTACCAGCTTTACCACAACGAGGCCCTGGCCGCGGGGGACAATCACTGGCTGACGCTGAAGCTGGTGGGCGGCGGGCCGGTGAATCGGGATGCGGTCGGTGCGAAGGCGTTCGTCACCACCGGGGATGGCCGCACGCAGGTGCAGGAGGTGCGCTGCGGCCTGGCGATGGGCTCGGGCAATGCTCTGGCTCTGTATTTCGGATTGGGCCCGGAGTCAGGCGCGCAGGTCGAGATCCGCTGGCCAGACGGGACCAGTCAGGCGCTGGGGTTCCTCGCCGCCGACCAGGCGTATGAGATCCGGTACGATGCCCCTCCCGTCATGTCGAAGCGCAGCGAGACATCCCCTTGATTCCCACCCGGGTCGTTTATCTAGGGGATTAGTTCCCTCGTTCCGCTCGGGACAGGCCTCCCGCTGGTCGTCGAAATGACGGAACGATGGCGTTGGTCGTCGAAATGACGTTCAGGAATAGGAAACACCATGCAACAAAAACACTACTACGTCTACATCATTGCGAATAAGCATCACACGGTGTTTTATACGGGGATGACAAATGACTTGGTTCGCAGAATCCACGAACACCGCACGAAGGCGATAAAAGGCTTCACGCAACGATACAACATTTACAAATTGCTCTACTATGAAGAGTACGACAGCCCCATTGATGCTATTCAACGTGAGAAGCAGATCAAGAAGTACCGCAGAGAAAAGAAAAAGGCGTTGATAAACGGCCTCAATCCTGAGTGGCAGGATTTGTAC
>DUEF01000266.1 GCA_011176555.1 Caldilineae bacterium | reverse complement strand
CGGTGTTGTTGTAGAAAGTGCTGTTCGTCACCGTGATCTTTGCAGCGCTATAGATAGCTCCGCCGCCATTGCTAGCCGAGTTATTGAAGAATGTGCTGTTGATCACTGTCAGCTGCCCCTCATTATTGACGGCGCCGCCTTTGCTGGCAGATCCTCCACTGATAGTGACGTTATCCAACGTCAGATTACCGGAGAATGCAACAAAGAAAACGCCTTCAAAGCCATCACCTGTGATGGCATTTCCTCTGCCGTCGATGGTGATTTCGGAAGTGATCGTCGGCAAGGTGTAGAACAGATAGACTTCAGCCACATCCAGGATGATGGTGTCGGGCCCGGAGCTGCCGGTGCAGCCACCCACTGTTGTACCGTTATTGGCGGCATCGATGGCGTCTTCCAAATAGCAGTTCACTTCGTCGACAATGATCTCTGCGGAGGGAGCAGCCGTTACCATTCCCGGGAGGAGTAACAGACCGAGAAACAAGATAAAAACCAGGCTTCGAAAGAGGAATGTCATTTTGCGTTCTCCGATAGCGTTGAGTGGGGCGTGGAGATGAAACACAAGCGAATGGTGCAACGACAGGTCCGGTGGGAGCACCATGGAAACGAATGGTATGCTATTTGTTGTTCTACTACGCCCCTGATGATGAGCGCATGTCTGACCTTTTCTCAAAGAAATCTTACTGTTTACTGTGTGAAAGCTTGGAGGCAGTTATGCTCCCCTAATGACCCTCGTCAGCTATCCCCAAGAAGAATGACGAGAAAAAGTGGGTAATGGTAACATACATGCCATGAACAGGAAAATGACGGTTCAGGGGACAGAGTTTTCAAATCCGACTGTGTGATGTGTCCCCAGCTTCGCCGCCTTCGGATGCCGTCTGGCAGATGGAATCCCTACAATCGCCCGGCCGCGGCCACCCTGGCATAAAACTCCCGCAGGTCCTCGCCCGGCTCGATGCCCAACTCCTTCTGCAATCGCTCCGCCAGCGCCCGATACAACCGCAGCGCGCCCGCCCGATCGTCCAGGGCCAGACAGGCTTCCATACCCAACCGGGTGGCCTGCTCCTGCCAGGGCTCCCGGACCAGGGCTTCTCGGGCCAGATTCAGCGCCTCCACCACCCACGGTACGATGCGCTCCAGGCTGGCCGCGTAGGTTTTCAGCACGGCCCAGCGTTCGTCGCTCTCCACGTCGCCGTACAAATCCACCACGATGCCAGGCAAACCGTCGCTTTCGCCATACAGCCAGCGGTAGGCGCTGGTCTGGCGGACGGGATCACGGAGCGGTGCGCGTAAATCCCAGGCCTGGCGCACGCGTTCGATCACCCAGGCTCGGTTGGGGCGCTGGCGGCTGCTGAAAATACGCACGGCAATGGGGCTATCCGCATCCCACAGGCCGAAAAATTGCAAATTGGCGCACTGCACCCGCACCCAAGTTCCCGACTCCAAGCCCGCCGGCGCGCGTTCGATGGCGTCGCCGTACACCCAGGGGTGCCCCTGCTGGAGCACGGATTTGAGCCGGGAGGCAACGAGAACGAACGGGAGCTTGGAGCGCTTTTTCGACATGTCCTCCCGATCCTATCATATCGATGCAGGCATTACCTATCCATCATATCGCTCAGGGGGCGAGATCCATACGCCGTCATTCCAATAGCTAAACGCGCGAGTAGGCGCTTGTCTGGCGTGAAAAGATGGATTACACTCGAAACTGAGTATTGGCCAACGAGAGTTCAAAATCAAGAGGATTTTGAGATGGATAACATGTATGAATTCATACTTTGCATCGATAACGATGATTATAAAGCCAGCTTGATCGTAGGTAAAGTGTATCAACGTTTATCCGATCCAAAAGCCGAAGAGCATAGTTTGGTGCGCGTTGTTGACGAGGATCAAACTGAGCCAGAAGGTTATCTGTACCCGGCCTCCATGTTTGTTTCTATCGAGCTGCCAGAGGTTGCCAGACAGGCGTTGATGATGTCGCCTGCATAAAAAGTAGCGTTGTCAGGGGAGAAGGCTGCAGATAGTGGACCTTGTGAATGGGATGGGTTATGGAACCGACAGAGGAAAACCAAGCGCCGGATCTCGTCGATCGGCGCAGTGCGGATGGTCGGTAAACCGCCCTATGCTCCCTCATCATCCTGGCGGTCAGGCGATGGTGAGGAGGGGGAGACCGACGACGCAAGTTGTCGTAACATTGCCACAGTTCGCGTTCGTCTTTGAAGGCGTGGGGTACTGCTTCGTCCAGCGTCTGCAAGATGCCGCGCAAAGGATGAGACTCCTCGCCATCGCCCAGCAGACGCAGGATGACGGTGGTGACGGTTCGCATAGCATTTTCAGTAGAGAAAGGGTATGACCTGGCCTCTGCATCAGTGGTCAACACATCGTAGGCAGATTCGTCCCGGATAGCGACCAAATGGGTTGCAGGTGGCCTGAGCCCTGTTGCTCCGAGATCAGTGGCCACAACCAAGCGCTCCACCATCTGCAAAACCCCATTTCGTGGAATCAGTACGTGTGGATCATCGGCAGGTAGAGTGTGACGGGCGTGGAGGTAGGCATGGGTGTAACCGTGGGGGTTTGAGTGGGTGTAGGTGTTAGAGTCGGGGTCGGCGTGGGGGTTGGGGTCGGCGTGGAAGTGGGAGTT
>DUEF01000265.1 GCA_011176555.1 Caldilineae bacterium | reverse complement strand
TGCGGGGATGCGTGCGGAATGCGGAGAAATTCCCGGTCGAGAAGATGGTTCAACGTGTCTTCAGCACGTTTCGGGTGGCAGCCCGCAATTCATTCGCGGGGGCGGCGGCAGCTTGCAATCCATTTGCAGGTCTTGCGGGTCAAAACGGCGATTCCCCCAAAATATCATAGATTACCTCAGCTTCCCGCAAAACCGATGGCACTGCGTCGATCAGGATGCCAACATCAGGTGGGCCTTCATCAAACTCGGTGTACCGTTCTAGCCAGGCGTTGGTCGACTGCTGTTCGTGATGTTCTTTTTGGTTTTGAACGTATGCGACAGCCTTCGGGCGCTGCAATTCGCCCAATGTTAGCACGCCGTATCCTCGTTGCCATGCAAACGGCGAAATCATCTGATTGATGTAATGTGAACTGGAGCCTTTGAGATGTTTAACCGTCTTAGCTACTGCGATTCTGGGAGGAATGGAACCGACCACGTGAACATGATCATACCATCCCCCGATGGCATACACATAAACCCCCAGCTCGCTCGCTTTCCTGATCAGATACGGAAAAAGATGACGCTCTATTTCCGCCGTGATGAGATGTTCACGTTTTTTGGTGGCCCAAACAAGGTGATAATAGGTTCGCCAGAATGACATTTAGCATGACTCCTTAAAATAAATCTGCGTAAGGAATTCAGGAAGGGAGCGCTTCAACGTGTCTTTAGCACGTTTCCCCGTAGCAGCCTGCAATTCATTTGCAGAAGATGTTGAAACCATACAATATTTGCGAAATCAACGTGAAATACGATAAATCGTCACGCCGTCATTTTCGTACACGATCTCGGCCTCGCCCAAATCGACGAGGGCATCGAATTTGGCGAGTTGTTCGGGCGTGAAGAGTGTGCGTTCGAGCTGGCCGACATAAACGTAATCCACGTGCAGCTCATCGATGATCTGACGCAGGCGAGCGATGTCGGTAGTCTGCCAGAACTCGCGGCCGACTTGCTCGCGAGGCCCAACCTGATAACCAAAACGCTGCTCGCCTTGATGCTGGCCGAGTAAAGTGGGCAGGCCGGTCAGCGAGGAGACGCGCAAACCGCCGGCGCGGTAATAATCGTAACCGGCGTTCTGGCCGTTGACATCGTACCAGGAGGCCGGGGCTTCCGCCAACACGGGCGTGCCGGTCACATTTTCTTGCAACCAGCGGATGGCGTCGTAATCGTAGTGCAAGTCGATGGTATTCGCACCTGTGGGCCAGGAATACTGCCCCACCGACATGAAAGCCATGCCATCGAGCGTGTTGCGGGCCGGACGTTCGCCGGGGAAGCGATCATCCACGCGGTCGGCTGTGCCCAGGATGGGGAAAAACAGCCCCAGCGCCACCAAAACGCCCAGCACGCTGTACCAGGCGACGCGCCACCCCTTGCGCCATTGATCGACCCACTCGAATAGCGCCGGCAGGGAGGCGGCGATGGCGACGCCCAGGATCACCCACACCTGGATGTAAAACTTGAACAGCGTGTTCATTCGGTAATAATCGCCATGCTGCCGCGAAAACAGGCCCTCACCGCAGCCGCAGAGGAAGTCTTTGAGATAGAAAATCTCCACGCCGAGGAGCACCAGCACGCCGGTGAACAGCAACAGCGCCCGGAATTGCGCTTCGGCGGAGGTGGTGCGCCGGAAGAGGAAGAAGGCCGTGAAAACCAACAGCAGCAGGAGCAGGGCGATGACCCAGTAGCCCAGGAACGCGGCAATCGCACTGAGCAGGATGGCCGCGCCCGCCGCCGCCAGACCGAAGGTCATCTGCCAGCCCGGTTGCACCAACGCCTGCACGAAATCCAGATAGCGAGCGGGCCGGTCGGCGTGGGTAAGGAGGCCGGAAATCCAGCGCAAAGGTGCGACATCGCCGGGGAAGTGCCGCACTTGCAGGATGACGGTGCTGATGACCGCGAACATGAAGAAGCCCCAGATGCGCAGCCACGCGCCCAGGTCCGTCTTCATGTAGGTGAGACCCACACCGGTGTTGAACACGGTAGTGTAGTTGCTGTAGAAGGGCCGGTAGAGCAGATAGGACAACGCGCCCAGGCCGAGCACAAAGATAATGGTCGGGATCAGGCGCACTTTGCCGAACCCCTTCCATTCTCGAATCGCCCAGGCCAGGACGCCAACACCCAGATAGGTCGGCAGATCCCAGGTGTTGATAGCGCCGATGGCTCCCAAAACGAGGGGCAAGGCGAGCAAGCTGAGCGCGCCTTCGAGCCACCCGTCGCTGGCCCAACTGCTGCCATACCCGGCCACCAGATTGTAGGCCAGGGCCAGGAAAAGCACCGTGAAGGGAATGCCGATCATGTGCGGATGCAGGTCGGCGAACAGGAACGACCAAAAGGGAAACTCGTTGATGGTGGCGGGAATGACGCGGGAAGGCGTCCAAAAATTGTATGCAGGTAGATCCGCCCCTCCCAACACATCGCCCAAGCCGGCCGCGGTGCGCACAGCGCTTTGCAGCAAGGGGATATTGGAGGTGAAATCACTGGCGCTGCGCTCCGCAATCTGCCGAAAAACAATCAGGCCGCCTTCCAGGTTACCCATGATAGCCACGATGAACACGCCCGCCAGACCCGCACCGATGCCCCGCTGCCACCACGGCGTCCCATCCGACGAACGAGGACGCGGAACCAAGCTGTAGACCAGGCTGAATACGCCGGCGCCGGTCAGCGCAAACAAGGTCGGAATCGCCAAGTTGAAGGCGATAGTGGCCTTGATGCCGGTGAGTTTGATCAGAGCAGCGAGTATCTGGTAGCCGTAGTAGTAATAATTCATCGCCCCACCCGCGAAATAGGGGTCGTAGGGCGGGAACGTCGGCGTGCGGATGACCGCGTTGAGGAAGGCGAATTCCATGAATTTCTCGCCACCTTGCCACGGCTGCCACAGGTCGGGGTTGAGCAAACGGATGAACAGGAACAGCAGGAAGGCCCCGGTGAAAACGCCCTCGCTCAGTAAGATCAGCTTGCGATGCGCCCGCCAGAAGGCCCGCATCTCCTCACCATTGCGTTTCCACAACCACCACGATAGCAACAGCAAAAGAGCCAACGCAATCGCCAGGGGGATGAGATTGTTGATCAGGAAGGGCAGCCGGGTCAGCATCCAGGCGAGCCAGGCCACCAGGATCAGTCCCAACGCCTTACTGAACCCGTACCCCCGGTCTCGCAGGTTGCCGAACACAGCGTAGGCGATGGGCCAGGTGATGACGGTGAGCGCGGCCAGGGCCAGCCACCAGATCAACAGCGAGGCGAAACTGCTGTTGCGCAACGGATTCCAGGCCGTCCGGCCCACGTCGGGTAAGGTATCGACGGGCTGGTCCAGGAGGAGGGTGGGGCCAGAATCCTCCTCGGTGGAAACCTGGCGTCCCTGATCCTGGGGCCGCTGCCCGGTGTAGCCCGGGATGGCCGTCTCCCAGGTCCCGCCCAGCAGCTCGTCCCACTCCGCGTCACTCAGATCCCGCACTTTTTTGTAGATCAGGGTGCGGGGATGATCGTACACCCAGAAGCTCTCGTCCGCGTTTTGATCATTGATTTTGACGCCGAACAAGCTGGGGTAAGTCTCGAAATCACCGGCGAGTTCATAGCCCAACTGCCCGTCGAACAGCAGCTCGTAAAAGCGAGTGCTCATGGGATAGCGTTCGGGCAGGTGGGGCAAAGCCCCATACAGGCGTTTGGTCGCCAGCACGTAATAATCGCCCTCGCGCATATTTTGCTTGATGATCTCGAACTTGGCGGCGTTGTCTTCCTCGTACATGGGCATGACGACATTGCGCCAGCCATGCGCCGCCGGATAACCGTCCCCTTCCGGCAAGTTGAGATGCAAAGGCATGCCCTCTTCCCAGTGTTCGGTGATCCACACGCTGCCGTCAGGGACGTTCTCGTACATCCACTTGGACGCGGTGATGAAGGTGTGCTCGCTACCATACACGCCGTTGACAAAAGCCAGGGCCCAGAGGATGGTGGGGATGAGGACGATGGCGGAGAGAATGGCGAAAAGGCGGCGCTGCGTGGTGCGTGGTGCGTGGTGCGTGGGTTGGGGTGTCGGGTATTGGGTATTGGATATTGGATATTCGGTTATTTCGTCCGTCGGTTGGGGATTGTCCTTCGCATCTGGGGATGCAAACTCCGCGGTGAAATCGTCCTGTTCTCCGGCCTCCGACCTCCGATCTCCGACCTCCGTCCTCTGACCTCCGATCTCCGTCCTCTGACCTCCGACCTCCGATCTCTGACCTCCGACCTC
>DUEF01000264.1 GCA_011176555.1 Caldilineae bacterium | reverse complement strand
TATGCCCGGCTCTCCGCTGATCAACGTCACTTGTCCCTGACCAGCGGCTGCCCGTGTCAGCAGTCGAGTGAACTGGTCAATTTCCTTGCCCCGGCCAACGAAGGGAGAGGAGATTGGAGTTGGTGGGCTGGAGATTGTCCAAAACTCAGTCTCCGGTCTCCAATCTCCTTCCGACAACTTGATCTGGCGGGCGAGTTCAGCCGTTTCCGGCACGGGTTCCACGCCAATCTCCTCCCACAAAGCTTGCACCGCTTCGTCGTACACTTTCAGTGCGGCTGCACGCTCGCCCAGGGCGGCATGGCAACGCATGAGCAAGCGATAGGCAGATTCATTGACATTATCTAGTGTCAAGAGCTCACGACAATAGACAATAGCTTGTTGGAAACGACCATTTTTCCCATACGCCTCAGCCAGATTGACCAGCAATTGCTCGTAGCGTCGCCGCCATTGAGTGCGGGGAAACTGCGCCCACTCGGCATAGGGCTCATCTTCCAGGTAGTCGCCCTGATACAGGCTGCGGGCCGCTTCCCAGGCTGCAATGCGTGCTGTCAGATTTGTGGCTGATTGAGCGGCGGCAAGATGCTTGGCGAATTCGTCTCCATCCAGCCAGTAGTCGCTCTCTGTGTTGAAGCGGTATCCTTCGCCCTGTTTGTGGATATAGGCGGAACGGGCGCGGGGCGGCGAGTCTGGTTGCAGGGCGCGGCGTAATTGACTGACGGTGACCCAGAGGTTGTTTCGAGCTTTGCGGAGCGGCAAGTCAGGCCACAAGTATTCCAGAATTTGATCTGTCGGGACCAGTCGCCCCGGTTCGACCAATAAAATCTGGAATAGCGCCTTGGATTTTTGAGTCGGCCAGGCCAGAATCTCTTGTTGACGCCAGACTTGAAAGGAACCCAACGTCTGAATGCGGAGAACAGCTGTTTCTGTCAAAATATCTTCCATTTACCCTCGAACGCCAGCGCTCTCCTGAGCGACGGCAGAGGTCATAAGTCGAAGGACCGTCGCTTGCAGCCATTGTTAGCGCGGCAGGATCGGAAAACGAGCCCAAAAACGCCCGACCGACCGGCGCTGATCCCGACCTTGCCCACCGGCCCCGACCAACTGCCCGGAACAGCAGCCAATGGGCGGATTGACAGCGAAAAGGGTGGGGCTACAGCTTGGTTTGCTCTCGGAAACGGATGACCGCACTCAGCGAACGGCGCACTCGGTTGTGCGATGTTGACCGTCACGGCGGTGGCGACGAATCGCCTGACTTCGACGCTCCCAGTCTACCATGTCCGCAGACGCCTGCCAACCAGGTCGTTGACGATGGCGGCCAGGCGACCGAATGAATTCACACCCTGGGGCGCAACGTGCGCCTGCGCATCATGCGCCCACGGGCATAGTTGCGGCCATGCGCCAACGCGGGTGCGAAAAGCGGGAGCGCCAGCCGCCGCCTGGCCATCTGCAAGGGAGCGCTAAACTTCGAATGGATGATTCGATATCTCGCGCCGTCTCGGCAGCTATGAGGGCGCTATCTGCTGCACAGATTGCCCTGGTGATTTCGTCTAAGTCCACTCGTGTATCCTCATCGTTTGTTAAATACGTCATCGTCTTTCACAATGGCAGCATCACCCGCCCGCCGTCTTTGCATTTCGAGCAACTTAAACCACGGCTGGCAAATTTCGCGCTGCTTACTGACCAGGTTCTTTTGGAACTCAGGGGGTAGCGTGAAAAAATGCGTGTTTCGTGGTGCGTATTGCGTGGCGCTATCCCAACGGAACACGCACCACGCAATACGAGTCCCAAGATAACCCCACGAGATTCAAAAGAGCCAGCGACTGCGGTAAGCGGATCAAGTGAATACATGATTAGCTGACATTCTCTCCTTCCAGTTTCGCTTTATGCAAAGCGCACCATTCATCAAATGTAGTTGACGGCGCTCCAAATAAGGCATTTGCTTCTGTCGGGTCACCCAGCTCACCAACTTTGTCGAAATATGCAATTAATTGGCTTGCCTCTGCCAACTCTTCTCGACACGTTAGCCTGGCAATCAGTCGAGCCTGCCACAACTTCATGTGCATTATCTTATAACCAGGATAGCAGGTTTTGACATAGCGACCGAATGCGTCAGGCAATGTCAGGCTTTCCGGCCCGTGAACGTACAATCTTTTTCCAAAAGCACGGTTATCTCCATAAGATGCGGTAACCATCGCCCCCAAATCGGCTGCCGCAACAAAATGCAGTGGCGGTGGCTTCTTCCCGACCAGCAGGACCGCCCTTTTCCCTCGAACGAAATTGTGCAATGTTTCCATCGCCCAGGTTGGACAAAAGATAACACTCGGTATGCCGCTTGCCTTCAACAATGCCTCGGTGCGCACCTTCACGTCTATCAGTTCATACCAGCGGTTTGCTTCGCAGACCGTCGTCGCCGAAATGTACGTGATGCGCTCCAAACCAGTCCTTCCTCCTACTTCAATGACCTGTTTCATCGCTGCTAATTCAGTTTGCTGCGATAAACTGATGTGCACCGCACTGCATCCTGTCATAGCCGCACGAACGTCGTCCCTGTTGAGCACATCCCCTTCAACAACTTCTATTTCTGCCCCCAACATTCGGCTCGCCTTTCCACGTTGCGCGCTAATACACGCACCTGGTTGCCCGCCCTGACCAGGCTTCGAGCAACCGGCAGTCCTAGCATACCAGTTCCACCTAAGACTAATATCCGCTTGTTCATAACTTTTCCTCCATCTCGCTTGTCAAAGGCGCACCTATTTGGAATATCAACCGATGACTCTGCAAAATGGCGTCTCGTCTTATTCGCTCCTGGATTTCAATTGTAACTAACGCCCCCGGGCTTCGCAAACAAGGGTGTCAGCGAAGCTGCCATCACCAGCGCAGGAAGGGGGGCCGAACGAAGCCGACAGACTCCGGGAGGTCGCCGGGACACTGCTCCAGGTGCAAATACCGTTGGCATTCCTCGGCTGTCAGCGAGCGGGGCACTCGGGCTTGAGCCAGTGCAGCCAACTCGTCCATGTCCAGGGAGTAGATGCGCATCGTGCCGTCGCCGCCGGCTGTGGCCGCGTGCTGCCCATCGGGGCTGAGGGCCACATCGAAGACGGTGCCGCCGTTGCCATAGAGCGTCATCAGCTCCTGGCCCGTCTGCGCGTCCCACACCTTGGTATATTTGTCGAAACTTGCCGTGGCCAACCACGCGCCATAGTGACCTCCGCCGACGAAGAAAGCCCTTCCGAGGCCCCCAGGCGCCCCTTCTGAAACCACAATTGGCAGCGCTTGAGGGCTTCGGCGACGGCGACACAGCCTGGCTGAGCAACGAACAGGGCCGGGTGCAGCTCACCGCCCGGGTAACAGAAGATGTTATTCCGGGCGTGGCGCTGGCCCCGGGCATCTGGTGGAACAAATTCAGTCCCGCTGGCCACAACGTCAATCAACTGACTGCCCAAGATGAAGCGGACATGGGGGCGGGGGCGGTGTTTTACGATGTGCGGGTATGGGTAAGGCCGTTCGTTCTTTGACAAGTTCGATATGTTTGAAAATGACGCCCAGATAGTTCAACACACGGCTGATATAGCTGATGCCACCATACCCCTTCTGCATATTATCGAATGCTCATTCCTTAGTCACTGTTTTCGACAGGCCTGACCGAGGGTGGATCGAAGATAGTTGGCGCCTCAGCGGTGGGGAGGGCGATGATAGTGGGGAGAGGCGGGCGGGGTGTGATGCGGGGTTGGGTGCGCTGCTCCTGCCAGCGCCAAGCCATTATCACGAGCAACGCGAAAACGACAGCCAACCCCCAAAGCAGCGCGGGCCGAAACCAGGATCGCCGCCACAACAAGGTCGGGCGCTCCGGCGCTTGCACCGGTGGCGGCGCGGGCGCGGGCCGCACACCGACGACATATTTGGGCAAGGGCCGATCTCGCTGTCGTTTGTAGCGGCTGCAGGCCGCGTAACGCCCGCCCAGGCAAAAACGGCTCTGCTGAGCATGTGGCAAATGGATCGACGCTGCCAGGACGCAGTGGTTATCGTCGCTCGGCATCAATACGGGCGAAGCTTGGCGCCTGCCCCGCAAATATGGGCAGACTTGCGCGCCGCTAATCGGCTCAGGCATAGGGGCCTCGTTGCTCGGGCGGCAGCATGGCGGCGATCTTGTACATGATGATCTCGGTGTATTGGGGGAGATCTTTGGCGCGCGCTCTCCGGGCCTCCGGGGGCAGTTCGTACGGCTCGCCGACGTGCATGTGCACCAGGGGCCGCCGCAAACGCACCCACGACGCTGTCATCCTCTCATGGCCCCACATGGCCACAGGTGCGATGGTCGCGCCCGTGCGGCCCGCGAGCCAGGCGGCCCCGTCATGGCCCTGTTGCAAAATGCCATCATGCGAGCGAGTGCCCTCCGGCGCCACGCCCAGGACGCGCCCTTCCTTCAGCACCTGCAGCGCGGCGCGCAAAGCGGTTAAATCGGGCGCGCCGCGGTTGACGAAAATCGCCTGGCCAAAATGCCGGAACAACAGATTCAGCAGGGGAATCCGATCCCACTTGTCCGCGGCGAATGTCACCGGCGGAACCGGGCTGTAAGCGGCCAGCAAAATCACATCGAGCCAACTCGTGTGATTGGGCGTGATCATGGCCGGGCCGCGTAGCGGCAGGCGCTCCAAACCTTGCACATCCAGGCGAATAATCAATTTGAGCAAGAGCCGAACGATTTTCTGCCCATTCTTCATGCCCCAGGGCATCTGTGATGAGTCTGTCATGGTGCGGGCGTGGGTGTGGGAATGCGGCGGGCCTCGGCGCTGACATGCCAACTGGCCACCGGGCCGCCAAAGGGAATGAGGGCGACGGCGAAGGTGGTTTCGCCGCCGCGAGGAATGACGTTGTGTGCGGGCTCCACCCGCCGAAAGCCAACGACCTGGCCCAGAGCGTCGTACAGCGTGGCCGTGATCATGACTTCGACCGCGTCTTCGGGGCCGGTGTTGCGGACAACGCCGCTGAGGTGGAAGGTGTAGTAACGCTCGCCCTCGCCCTGCACATCGAACACTTGCAGATCCCGGTAGTAGCCGCCGAGATGGGCGGGATAAGCGTGCAGAACGGTGACGAAATAGTTGGCGAAGTCGGCGGGCGACTGCTCAAAACGAACGCCAAAGGGACTGGATGCGTCCGGCTCCAGGAGATCGAGGGCGATGGACGCCTCGCCCTCCGCCACGACCTGACCCTCGTCATCCAGCAATTGCAGGCCGATTCTGACCCCCTCCAGCGATTGTGCGCCCGGATTTTTCACCTCGCCCAGCCCCCACAACGCTCCCGAACTTTCGGCCCCAAAATAAATCGGGCTGATCTCCACGGGCAGCGGCGTGGGCTCGGGCGTCGGGGTTCCGGCCCCCAGTTGCGCGTCCGGGTCGGTGGGGATACGAAGTTCCTGGCCCACGCGCAGCGTGCGGGGGTCGGTGATGCCATTGGCTTCCTGGATCGCCTGCACGCTGACGCCGTATTGTCGGGCGATGGCGATCAGGGTCTCGCCGGCGGCGATGGTGTGCACCACCGGGGTCGGCTTCAGCGTGGGTGTAGCCGTGGGCTCGGGCGTGTAGGGCGCGGGCGTCGGCGTCGCCTGCGCGGTGGGCGGGGCCGTGGCCGTCACGGTCGGCGTCAGCGTCGGCGGCATGGGCGTCGGCTTGGTGACAACCTGGCCACAGGCCGAAAGCGTCGCCAGCAGCAGCAGGGCGAAGACAAACGGACGGGTCCAGAAGAGCAGGCGGGGCATGGGGGGAATGGGTGAGCTGTGGTGACCGTGATATTAGGTACTGGGTATTGGGTATTTCTTCCACTTTCTCGGATCTGTGAATACCGAATACCGAATACCTAATATCCAATAAGGGAATGGCCAGCGTCTTAATCTTTAATCATTGATCATCCCCCCTAGTGTATGCGCCCGACCGGACTTGTGCAAGCCCAGTCGCCCTTCGCCATGCGGCTAACTCTTAATTTCCACACCGGTCACCTCACCGCCGTAGACATTTTCCACCTCGACATGGGTATTGAAAACAACCTTGGCGCCTTCAGGGAAAATCTTGGGGATCAGATCTTTGTCGGGATAGTAGGTGAGTTTCGAGCCGCGGATGAAAAAGCCTTCTTTCGCGACGTCAAAACTGTAATCCGCCAGGTATTTGTTGGTGAGCTTGGCCATGGCGCTGAGCAACTCCGCACTGGGGAGCAATTCCATCTGGCGAGACAAGCTGTCGTCGTCCAGGAAGAACTCGTGGCCGCATTCCAATTCGATGGAAAAGGGCAGGATTCGAGACCAATGGGAGCGTTTCGTGGCCGCGCAATCGAGTTGAAGTGCATTATCCTTGCGCTTGAGATTGAACAACTCGCCGCCGCAATCGGGACAGGTGATGAGCGATTCCTCATCGCAATCCGGTTCGGTGCAGGAGACATTGATCTGCACCCGTAGCAGACCTCGCAGGCTGATCGCCAGTTCGATGGGCGACGCCTCCAGTTGCAGGCTCTCGCCGCCCGCCTGTTTGAGCGTCAAAACCTGCGAGAGGAGAGCCAGAATTTCACCTCGCTGGGCGACGGTGTAGCGGAGCATCTCGGCCACGGTGCGCAAACGATGCGTTTGCACGTACTCAGCGGGGCTGGTGCGCAGCCCGTTCAGCACCCGCATCACTTCCCGCAGGCTGACAATCGCCCAGTCCCGGAATTCGCTGGCCTGCAAGCGTCCGGCCAGGCTAAGCGCGCCCTGATCGCAGCGCAAGGTGAGGGTGGTTTCCCTGTCGCCAACCTGCACCCGATATCTCGTGCTGCGCACCTCCGGATAGGCGTTTTCCCACTTTTCATAGTTCTTGTCGTATGCGTGGCGGTCGGAGATGGTGACGCGCTGGAAACGCTCCGCGTTGGCATCCGGTTCGTACAGGCGACTGCTGCGGAAACGATCCCGTTCCAGGAAGCGCAGGGCGTTCTTGAATTGCTTGGAGATGACCAGCGCGGTGAGATAGATACCGCCCGCCTGCTCGATGGCGTGTTTGACGCCGTTCAACACTTCGGGTTTGCGGGCGTGGATGGTCACGTAGCCATCGCTGATATTGATCCAGAAAAAGCCGTAGAGCGTCTCGTAGGTGGAGATGGCGTTTTGTTCGGCGTCGACGTAATCCAGGCGGCTGAGAAAGCGGTAGGTTCCCTCGAAAATCTCGGGCGCGCCGGGTAGTTTGCTGAAATCATTCAGGGTGATGTCTCGAACCCTGGGCAGGCTGTCCTGTGTTTCGGACGCCAGCTCCTCGTTTTCCGCCGTCAGAACCTGAGAAATGCCCTCGGCGAGCTCGTCCGGATCCGTTGTCTTCAGCAACTCGGGATCGAAGAGGTAAATGTAGAAGGAAGGGTGGCTGCCGTAGCGATAGCGCTCGAACAAATCGACGAGGCTGGCGTCTTCGATTTCCGGGCAGGCATTGATCAGTTGCGTCAGCTCCAGGCGGGTGAGACGCATCACGGCCTTGCGCGGCAGGCGGGGCTTGCGGTTGAGCACGGCATTCAGGCGCGCCTTCAGCGTATTTTCGCCTTCCTCTCCTGCGAATGTTTCGTTGAGCAGTTGTCGCAGCGCAAACACCGGGATCTGCTGCAAGAGTCGTGTGCGTTCGTCTGCTGAATTCATGGGTGGGTCTCCTGAATCAGTAGTAGACCAGGCAACCTGTAAACCGGAAAACCGGGACGATTTAGGCTGGTGCAGTTT
>DUEF01000263.1 GCA_011176555.1 Caldilineae bacterium | reverse complement strand
GGCGGTTTGGTGGGGAGCGCAGGCGGGGCGGGGATGTTCGCTGCGACTACGACGATGTCAGGGTTTTGCACCTGTACGAGATCCTGGTAAAGCCATGCCGGTTGGCCGTTGACCTGGATCTGCCACCAGTCGCCCTTGGCGTTCTTGCCCAGGATAACGAATTCATCGCCCTGGCGTACGACGCCGACCCGATCGTAGGCTGTGCCGGGGCCTTTGCGCAGATTCGCCTGGCTGCCGGTGACCGTCAGTTTGGCGACCGGCGCGGGCGTGGCGGTGGGGGGCGCTTCCGGGGTGGGCTCCTCAGTTGGTTCGGCGGGAATGGGTGTGTTGGTAGGAAGCGCCGGAAGTGGTGTGTTGGTAGCGGCGGGCGGCAATGGTGTCGCTGTCGGCGGTTCCGGGGTGGGCTCCATGTAGGGTGTTGGGGTCCAGGTGGGCGGTAGCTCCACTACGACAACGGCTTCGGGTTCGCCCCCGCAAGCGGCCAGGGCCAGCAGCGCGAGCAGCGCAAATAGGGGGATGAGATATTTCAGTTTGGGGGTTTTGCTACGCAAAAACATCATAGATTGATCCTCTGTGATTCGGATTCTGTACAAAGGCGGAGTGTAGCAGGTTTGGCGGGATTTGGCACGTTTTAACAATAGGCAGGGGATGCTCTAAGGTCAGGATGAAGCTGTCAGCTTTGGCGCAGCGTTTGTGAACGGCCTCCAGCATCATCGTAAGGCCAGCACGCTCTCGTACATTGTTTCATGTAGCTGTGCGATGTGAGACCAATCGTAATGTTCGACGACCAAGGCGCGGGCCTGACGAACCAAGCGTTCCCGCTCATGTGGATAGCCGATCAGGTGTTCGATCGCCTCGACAAAATCTTGTGCGTCATCGGCGCTGAGCAGGTGTTTGCCTGGCGTCACCGTCAGCCCCTCCCAGCCAATAGTGGTGCTCACCACCGGCACGCCAAGGGCGAACGCCTCCAATATCTTCAAGCGCGTGCCAGAGCCAGCCCGCAGCGGCGCTACGGCGATGTCTGCCTGGCGGTAAATCGGTTTCAGGTCGGGTACGCGTCCCAATAATTCGACGCCTGGTTTCAGGCAAGCGCGCACCTGCGGATGCTCCAGGTTGACCAGAGTTAGTTCAAGCTCTGGGTGACGTCTGTGGAGTTCGGGCCAGATGGCGGTAAGCAGCCAGCAGGCGGCGTCGAGGTTAGGCGCGTGGGTGGGGGAGCCGACGAAAAGCAGGTTGCGCACCAGCGGGCGGATTTCTCCGGGGGTCAGTGCGGTGGTATCGACGCCATTGGGCAGGATAACGGGGTTGGCGGCGGCGTTGCGATGGCGGATGATCTCAGCATCGACTGCCGACATAGCGCCAATCGCGGCGAATTGGCCGTAAAGCGAAGCTTCGTAGCGCTTCCAGACGCTGGCCTGACGCCGCAACCAGAAATGACTGAAGGGATTGGCGGCCAGGGCCGCACGCCGTGATAGCGCCACGCTGAAGATGTCGTAGGTGACCAAAACGCGCGGGATGTGTGGATGCGCCAGAGCGTATGGCGCCAGATAAGGCCATTCCACCTGGATCAGGTCGATGGACGCGCTGGCCAGCGCCTGCTCCAGCGCCTGGAACATAGCGGGCTGGCTCCAGATGGCGATATCGCCGGGACGACCCTGCACCTGCGTCACCAACATCTGCAAGAACCCGGATGGCGTGCGTATGGAGCGCGATAGCCGAGTGAAAGGCACGGTGACGACATCGATGCCCAATTCTCCGGCCAATTGCGTTAAACCCCGCCGTTCTCCTTCCTCCCGCCAGAAGCTGAGCACTGTGATGACATGATCGCGCCGGGCAAGCGCCCGCAAAACATGATACATGCGCAGTTGCCCACCCGAGGCGATGGGTAGGGGCGAAGTGGAAAGGAGAAAGAGAAGATTGCGGGTCATAGGTAGCCCAGTGACCGCAGGCGTTGTTCTACAGCGGCGGCTTCCTCGTTGTCCAGGGCGTGATCTGTCGTGGAACCCGGTGCTGGCGACTCATCCGAATCTAGCCATTTTATCTCCTGCGACTCGCTCCAAAACGGCAGAACGTCGCCATCCAGGCCGGGAGGAAGTGGAAGGTCGAGGGCGTGTAGGATGGTTGGAGCCATGTCCAGCAGTCGGGCGTGCTTGATGCGTCCGACCGGGATGCCGGGCCCGACCGCCATCACAATGCCGTCCAGCGCGTGGTTGCCGGTGAAGTCGCCGCTACTGCGCAAGAAATCAGATCCGAAATCGAACTCGTGGATGGTGTTGTGGGCGGGATTGGCGTCCGCACGGCGAGGCTCGATGATGAGGTCGGGTGCATGAGAAACATACGGCCCGTGGTAGAGTTCTTCCCGGCGGTGGACGGATTGAATGGGATGTTGTCCCGTAGCGGGATCCACGATATCCAGCAGCGCGGCGCTGAGCGCTGTCGCCAGGCGGTCGGCGGCAGCGCTGCTCAGCGCTCCCTGTGGCTCTCTCCCCCGCACGTTGAGCCGAATCCCGCCGGTCGGACTGTACACGGCCTGTGTGCGGGGCCAGTCCACAGCCGCGAGGTGAGCGCCAAGCGTCGGTGGGCGGCGTACATCTCGCAGAAGGGGAAGGGCGTTTTTCATTCGGCGCAGGGTGGGGTTGGCCCGCAAGCGTCGCCAGAGTCCGGAGGAGGGGGCTGCAGATGGGCGGCGGCTGAGCAATCCCTGCTGTTCGAGCCAGGCATTGGGCAGGAAGGCGCGGGCGCAAGGGGCGAAGCCATGATCGCTGAGCAGGAGGATGGTGGCGTCCGCGCCCGCGGCCTGCACCAATTCGCCCACGGCCTGATCAACCGCCTGGTAAGCGGCCAGCAGCTCGGGAATCAGCCGCTCGGCTTCGCCGAGATCGTAGCGGGGATGGTCGGGATGAAGCAAATGCAGGGTGTAGTGCTGCAGGCGGTCGGTGGCGGTGAAGACCACGACCACGGCATCCCAGGCATTTCCCTGCAAAAGCCATAGGGCGGCGCGTCTTCGCGCCTGGATCGCCTGAGTGGTGTAGCGGATGAAGCGTTGTAGATTCAGGCCCGTCTGTTCGACGTTGATGGTGTAGTCGGGGATGGCGGCGAGAAGTTTGGCCTGTAGTTCGGGCGGGTGGGTGAAGGGGCTGCGAAGGCTGGGCGTGAGCATGCCCGCCACCAGCGCGCCTCCCGCAAAGGGCTGCGGGGGGTAGGTCATGGGGACGTTGAGCAGGGCGATGCGTTTGCCTGTCGTGGCGGCGTGTTGCCAGAAGGTGGCCCGCTGAATCGATGTAGCGGTGTTCAGGTGGATATCGTAGCTTTCGGGGCGTTGGGCGCTGAAGCTGAAGATGCCATGCCGGCCCGGATCGACGCCGGTGGCGAAGGTGCTCCAGGCGATGGAGGATTCGGGGCGGATGGTGGAGCGCAGATCGCCCCAAGTTCCACGCGCGCGCAAAGCCGCCAGGTGCGGCAGAGCGCCCTGTTCGAGCCAAGGGTCCAAGATGCGCCAATCAGCGCCATCCAAACCGATGATCAAGAGCATGGAGATGATTATAGACTTTTTTACCGGAGATTGAACAACCGACGCCTGCACCCCACGCACCATCGCCTCGTTCGGCGAATGAAGACCTGTCAGGTCTGCCGAGACCTGACAGGTCTATGCGCTCTATTCCGGTTTCCAGACTTCCCAGACCTTACCCACAAGGGCGGGGCCTGGTTTGAGGGTGGGCTTGCCTGGGCTCCAATCGGCCGGCATTGCTTCCGCACCGCCGG
>DUEF01000262.1 GCA_011176555.1 Caldilineae bacterium | reverse complement strand
GTACTCGGACATGTCGATCATGGCAAGACCACTCTGCTTGACGCCATACGCGACACAGATGTCGTTGCTGGCGAATCGGGAGGCATCACCCAGCACATTGCCGCCTATCAAGTCAATGTCAACGACCACAAAATCACGTTCCTGGACACGCCCGGTCATGCAGCTTTCACGGCGATGCGCGCCCGCGGGGCTCAGGCCACTGACATCGCCATCATGGTGATCGCCGCCGACGACGGCGTGATGCCCCAAACCCGTGAAGCGATTGCCCACGCCCGCGCCGCCCGAGTGCCCATCCTGATCGCGCTAAACAAGATCGATAAAGACAACGCCAATCCCGACCGAGTGAAACAACAACTGGCGGACCTGGGCCTGCAGCCCGAGGAATGGGGCGGCGACACCGTTGTTGTTCCGATCTCCGCCAAGAACCGCATCAACATTGATGAGCTTCTGGAAAACGTCCTTTTGATCGCCGATGTCATGGATTTGAAGGCAAACCCCGAGGGCGAAGCCATTGGCACGGTCATCGAGGCCAATCAGGACCGCCATCTGGGCAATGTGGCCACCGTGCTCGTACAGAAAGGCGCTCTCAAACCGGGCGACTCACTCGTTATTGGCCATGTGTGGGGCCGTGTGCGGGCCGAATTCGACGACCAGGGAAACCTCGTAAAAGAAGCCACGCCATCGATGCCGGTGCTGGTGACCGGTTTGCAAGGCGTTCCCGCGGCCGGCGACATCTTTCAGGTGGTGGACAACGACCGCCTGGCGCGTCAGATCGCCCGTGAACGAGAACAGAAAGAGCGCGCAGCCAAAGAGCAACCCGCTCGATCTCTTTCCCTGGACGATCTTTATGCGCAGATCCAATCAGGTGACATCAAGGAACTCAACTTGATTATCAAAGCGGATGTCCAGGGCTCGCTGGAGCCGATTGTCAACTCTCTGGAAGATCTGGGCGGCGATGAGGTCAAAATCCGGATCCTGCACCAGGACGTCGGCAACATCACCGAATCCGATGTCATGCTTGCCGCCGCCAGCCGAGCTTTGATCCTGGGCTTCAGCACTCGCATCGATCCCATTGCGCAACGCCAGGCCAACCGCCTCGGCGTCAAGATCGAGCTTTACACAGTCATCTACCAATTGGTGGACGATGTCGCAAAGGCGCTGACCGGCATGTTGGAGCCAATCTACGAAGACCGTTTGATCGGCAAAGCCGAGGTGCGGGCGGTGTTCAAGATCAAAGGCAAAGGCAAAATCTTGGGCTGTTTGGTTGTCGACGGCGTTGTGCGCCGCGACGCTCCCGCCAAAGTCTTCCGAAACGCCTCCGAACTCTACGCTGGCCGCGTCTCCAGTCTCAAACGGTACCAGGAAGATGTGCCGGAAGTGAGGATGGGCTATGAATGTGGCATCGGCATCGAGGGTTTCGCCAATCCCAAAGAAGGCGACATCATCGAAGTCTACGAACAGGTAAGAATTCGATAACAGCACGACCAATCCCATGAATCGCGCCTACCGTAAAGAACGCCTGGATGAACTCCTGTGGCGAGAACTGAATAACATCATTGTCTATGAATTGAATGATCCACGCTTGCACGACGTCACCGTCGACCGCGTGGATGTCGCTCGCGACCTGCAAACGGCCCGCGTCTACATCACCCCGCTGGACGAGGACGTTGATGTGGGGCAACTGCAGCACGCGTTGGCGCGCGCTCAGGGCCACCTGCGCAGCGAAATCGCCGCCAGAGTGCAACTCCGCCGCGTGCCTGAACTGTATTTCAAAATCGGACAAAGTCATCAACAAGCCCAACGAGTGGAGGAGATCCTGGATTCATTACCCGCCCCCACCGTTGAACTCCCACCAGGCAGTGCATCCCAGTGACCCAAAACTATCCTCCCCTCACGCCGCCGTCCGCATTACTTGAGATGCTGCATCTCGCCAGGCGTCCCCTACTAATCGCCCACCTGGCCCCGGACGGCGACGCCATTGGCAGCTTGCTGGCTACCGGTCTCATCCTGCACAAAATGGGAAAAGACCCCATCCTGGCCTGTCAAGATCGCATACCCGCCACCTTCCGATTCCTCCCGAACGCGCGCCTGGTCACCCAGGATGGCAGCGACGGCGATATCGATGTCGTCGTCTCTCTGGACAGCAGCGATCCCACCCGTATGGGCGATGTCTACGACGCCGGGCGCTTTTCTGAACTGCCGTTGCTGGTGATCGATCACCACATCACCAATGTCGAGTTTGGTTCGATCAACTGGGTGGAATCGAAAGCCTGCGCCACCGCAGAAATGATTTACTACCTGGCGCAAGCGCTGGATACGCCGCTCGATCCAGATCTGGCGACCTGCATCCTCACGGGCATGGTCACCGACACGCGTGGTTTTCGCACATCAAACACCACGCCCCGCGCCATGCACATCGCCTCGGCCTTGATGGCGGCCGGCGCACAGTTGAACGAGATCACCGAAAGAACGCTGAACAGTCGTTCCTATAAACTGATCCAACTGTGGGCGCATGTACTCGATACCGTGCAACTGCGCGGCGACATTATCAGCGCCAACAACACGATAGCGATGCGCTACGATCTCGACAACATCACGCGCGCCGACGGGGTGGTTTCCTTCATCCTTGGCGCGCACGAAGCCAAGATCGCCGTCGTATTCACCGAATTACCCGAGGGCAAGATCGAGTGCAGTTTTCGCGCTCGTCCCGGCAATGACGTCGCCTCGGTGGCCTTCGCCCTGGGCGGCGGCGGGCATCCCCTGGCTGCCGGTTGCACCGTCGAAGGCGCACTCGACGATGTGCGCGGGCAAGTCTTCGCGCTGTTGGAACAATCCGCGACCGCAAGATGAGTCATCCTCCCACCGGCGTGTTGAACATCGACAAGCCACAGGGACACACCTCCCATGATGTCGTCGCCAGCGTGCGCAAGTTGACAGGGGTGCGACGCGTGGGGCACGCAGGAACCCTGGATCCCCTGGCGACGGGCGTCCTGCTGGTTTGCGTTGGCCCCGCCACCCGCGTCGCCGACTATCTGCAAAAAGGGCGCAAAATCTATCGCACCACCTTTCGCCTCGGCGTCCGCACCGACACCTACGACGCCGAGGGCCAGATTCTGCACACGGCCCCGGCGCCTGCACTCGACCGGGCGACGTTGGACCGCGCGCTCGACGCATTCCGGGGCGACATTTTGCAAACGCCACCGATGTATTCGGCGATCAAACACAAAGGTCGGGCGCTGTACGATCTGGCTCGGGCCGGCATCCAGGTTGAGCGCAAAGCCCGCCCTGTCACTATCTACGAGATCAACATCGAAGCGTGGCATTCACCAGACTTGACCGTGCAGATCACCTGCTCTCCGGGGACTTATGTGCGCTCCATCGGCCACGATCTGGGTGAAGCGCTGGGTTGCGGCGCTCACGTCCGCTCCTTGCGCAGGCTAGCCTCCGGCACCTGGCGGGT